>URYA01000012.1 GCA_900551975.1 uncultured Collinsella sp.
GTCGCTTCGCTCCTTGCGTGCTGCGCTGGAAAACGCTTCGCGTTTCCTCAGCTCCGCACCCTTGCGGGTTCGAATCCCTCTGCTTGCCCACAAGAAAAGCCTCCCGATCGACTATGCGTTCGAGAGGCTGGTTTCTTTGGCTGGGACGGAGGGATTCGAACCCCCAACAGCCGGCACCAAAAACCGGAGTTCTACCGTTGAACTACGTCCCAATGTGTGGTGTTGCCCAAAAGCAACTCGTTTAGTTTACCTAATCTGCGAGGGCATCGCAAACGCCGTCGAGCAGGCGTACGGCGAGTGTCTGCGCGTCGCTGGCCGTGAAGGTGCCGTTGTAGCGCGTCATGCCCGTGAGCTCAATGCGAATGCGTGCCGGCTTCTGCTGCGCGGCAACATTGGCAGTGCGGATGCGCTGGGCCAGGTTGTGGCACTCGGCGAGGGCTATCGTGGCGCGCGGTGCGGCGTCGGCGGGCAGCTCGTCGCTTGCGATCTCGAGTACCAGGTCAACGTCGGTTGGGACCTCGGAGTCGCAGAGCATCATGCCGCTGTTGTCGGTCGTTGCCGTGGCGATATTCCACATGCGCGACGCAACACTGCGTGCGATGGGGTCCTCGCCGATAACGGCAATCTGGAAGCGCTCGAGCACGTTGGCGGCGCGAGCAAAACCGATGCGGGACTCGGCTTCGGTGACCGAGGGCTTGCCCTCCCACACATGGTGCAGGCGGTTGATGTAGGCGTAGGTGTCCTGGAAGGCCATACCGTCGGCAAACAGGCCGACATTTTCCTGGAACTGCTGCAGGGCGGCCTCGGTATGCGGACCAAAGTAGCCGTCGTCTTCGCCACAGGCAAAGCCCAAAACGTTGAGAGCGCGCTGCAGGGCCTGCACATCGGCGCCATGGAAATTGGGCATGCGCAGATAGAGGGTGCGGTCGCCCAGCTTATACGAAGCGTCTACAAGGGCGCTCCAACAGGGGATATCGACGGCATGACCGGCAGCAAGGCCGCTGTCGAGCCTGAAGGTGCTGACGGCCTGCTCAGTGGTGGCTCCAAAGTACTTGTCGGTGACTTCGGCGGCATCAATCGTGTAGCCGAGCTGCAGGAGACGAGACTGCACGTCCTCGACGGCTGCTCCTTGCATGCCCGTTGTAATAGGTTCCATGAACGAACCCCTTTCGGCGTACCATTCGTACTATTTGAGCGTCTGTCGGATAGACAACGCAAAGGGATGCATAAACATGCACTCAACAGTGTAGCAAGTTGTGCCTAAATACGCTGCTGACAGGTTTTATAACCCCCGTTAGTTAAGGCGCTCCACAAAGAAATCTGCCATGGAGAGGAACAGCTCGCGTGCGTGCGGATCAAGCTCAACGTTCTCGATGGCCGCTTTGGCCTTAGCGGTCAGGTCGAGCGCGTAAGTGTGGGCGTAATCGATGGAGCCGGTCTCTTGGAAGATCTCCACGGCGCGTGCGAGCTGCGCGGGATCATCGGTGCCCGAGGAAAGAATCGCCTCGACCTCGTCGTGGTGGCGCTCATCAGAGAGGGCATGTACGGCGACAAGCGTGCGCTTGCCCTCGGTGATGTCGGTGCGGAAGTCCTTGTTGGCGGCTTTCTTAGTGCCGACAAGGTTGAGCAGGTCGTCCTGAATCTGAAAGGCAAGGCCCGTGTGCAGGCCAAAGGCGCGCAGCGCTTCGATTTGCTTATCGCTGCCGCCGCCGATAATGGCCCCGGCGGCAAGCGGCGTGGCTCCGCTGTAAAACGCGGTCTTGTGCGTCGCCATGTCCAGGTAGTCATCAACCGAGATATCAAAGCGCCCGTCACGGACCCAACCCAGGTCGAGTGCTTGACCCTCGATGGTGCGGACGATCATCTCGGTAAGCTCGTGGAGCACGCGCAGCTTCACGTCGGACTCCAGCGTAGGGTCGTCGAGAACCGTCTTGGTGACCATGGTGAGCGCCAGGTCGCCACAATTGATGGCAAGGCCCGTGCCCTCGGTAAGGTGCATGCAGGGCTTGCCTCGACGAAGCTGTCCGTTGTCGGCGATGTCGTCGTGGATCAGCGCGCCCGACTGGAAATGCTCGATAGCTGCCGCGGCGCTGCGGGCGCTCTCAAAGCTACCGCCCACTGCGGTTGCGGCGAGCATGCAGATAAGCGGGCGGTGGCGCTTGCCGGCGTTGGCCGTAAAAGCCGAGAGCGGCGCGTACAGGTAGCGCTCGATATCGGCAGAGGTCGCCTGTCCGTCAAAGAACGTGGCCAGATAGTCGTTAATCTGGTCAAAGTGCTGGGCTAAAAAGCTGGTAAACGGACTGGACACGGGTTCTCGCATTCTTTCTTGGGTTACATCGTTGCGGTGTGCAGATACCATATTGCCACATTGGAGTTGCCGGCGCGTCTGTTTTGGCGATTTGGGGAAACGGGACGCGTGCGCGTGCCGGCTGCTTATATAAGCCTAAAGTGCTCGAGCGCCTTGACGACGCCATCTTTGTCGACCGAGTCGGTGATGTAGTCGGCGCGCTTTTTGAGATAGTCCGGCGCATTGCCCATGGCGATACCGACATCGACGGCGTTCATCAGCGAGACGTCATTGCTGGCGTCGCCGATGCCGTATACGGTTCCGTGGTGGGGATCGAGGGCGTCGAGTACAGACTGGATGCCCCCGCGCTTCGTGCATTCGCGGGGCGAGATTTCGGTTACCTCGAGTTCGAGCTCGTTAAAGCACAGCAGCGGCTCAAGTGCCTTATCTTGAGCGATGTGGTTGGCGAGCGATGTAGACATCAAGATCTTGTAGACACTGTAATGTTGCAGCTGCGTGACTGCGTCGCCCAGGGTGCGCGCGTATCCGGGAGCATCGGGGGCATCGGCACTCATGCGCACGACGCCGTTGAGGCCCTCGAAGCGGATGACCTCGCCCGATTGCTCAAGGTAGGGGGCAAGACGCTGCAGCATACTGGGCGTCATCGACAGATCGCGAATTGCGTGTCCGTTGATCTCGGCGTAACCGCCCGCAAGACAGACGATGCCGGTCCAGGGCAGCTCAAGAAGTTTGGGGTGGATGCAGCTGAGGGTGCGCCCTGTGCAGATGAAGGCCATGTTGCCGTTGGCGACAAACTCGCGGATTGCCTGCGAAACCGCCTCGTTGGGATAGGGGGAGAGGTCCCGCTCGTCTTCGGGAAGCTCTTGTGCCACTCGAGGGTCTTGCCACGCGAGTGTGCCGTCAATGTCGAAGAAGCAGATATCGCCGTGCTTGTGGGTTGGGCTGGCGACAGGGGAGGCCGAGGCGGTGGGCACAAATCCCGGCTCGAGGCCCATGATCTGGTCAAAATGCTCTTTAACGCGGGGAACGGAGATGCCGATGATCACCTGGGCGGTCTTGCCCGTAATGATGAGGCCCTTGGCGCCCGCCGCGACAAACGCCGCGTTATCTGCAACGATGGAAGGGTCTGCGACCTCGACGCGCAGGCGCGTGGCGCAGTTGGTTGCGCCCACAATATTGCCAACGCCACCTAAAAGCTGAATTGCCCGCTCAGCGAGGACGTGATCTTGATCGGATCGACTATTGACCTCGTCATTGGGAGATTGCTCTTTGGCAAAGCCGCTTCCCGTTAAATGATCGATTGCCGCGCGATTGGCGACATGATCCTCGCGGCCCGGCGTCTTAAGGTCATAGATCAAGATGAGTGCTCGAAAACTAACAAAAAAGATGAGGCTAAAGGCAAGGCCGATACCGAGCGCCAAAAGATAGGCACCGGCATGCGTGCGCATGAGCGGAATAAAGTTGAAGGCTGCCATCTCCATGAGGCCGCCCGAGAAGATGCCGACGATGCCAAAGAGATTCATGGTTGTGGCAAGGCAAGACGATAAGACGGCGTAGAGCAAAAAGAGCCCGGGGTGGGTGAACATAAAGAGAAACTCGAGTGGCTCGGTAACGCCGCAAACCACCGAGGCGATGATGGCGGGAACAAGGATGACCCTGAGGCCGGCGCGGCGCTCGGGTTTTGCGGTGGAGTAGAACGCGGCTGCGATGGCGGGAAGGCCAAAGAGCTTGACCCAGCCGGTGGCGGTAAAACCGGCCCACGGCGCAAGTTCATTAAGGGGGCGCGTGCTATGGGAGAGGATGGGGAGCAAGCTGCTCCACGTGGCGTAGATGCCGTCGTTAATGACCAGGTTGTCGTAGTAGATCGGCATGTAGAGCAGGTGGTGCAGCCCCATGGGCTCGAGCGCTCGCTCCAAAAACACAAAGATGCCCACGCCAAAGGGGCCGACGCTCGTAAGTGCATGGCGCAGCGTTTCGGTCATTGCGTATACGGAGGGCACGATGGCGGCCGAGATAGCGGCAAGGGCAAACACGGCAAAAAAGCTGATGAGGTAGACCAGCGAGGAGCCCGAGAAGGTGCCGAGCCAATCGGGAACCTTGGCATCGTAGAAGCGGTCATGGATGGCGACGACGGTTGCCGATACCACCAGCGGGCCGATAATGCCGGTGTCGAGCGTCTTGATGCCGTCGATGATGGTGATGCCGCTAGCGGAGGTCAAAGACGACGGGTACTTAAGTCCAAGGTTGTCTCCGCTCAGCTTAATGATCTCGCTCAAAAAGAAGCAGTAGGCAAAATAGGCGACGAGAGCCTCGAGGCAGCAACGAGCCGGTTGTTTTTGGGCAAGACCGATGGGCAGCGCTACGGCAAAAAGGAGCGGGAGGCGTTTAAAGACCGTCCACGAGCCGCGCTGGATGATGGTCCAAAAAGCGTACCAAGGGGTTCCGTATACGGCGAGATCGCCGACGATGTCCGCAGTCGTTGCGAGAGCGGAGACGCCGACCATGAGGCCTGATATAGAAAACAGCATGGCGGGCGCGAACATTGCCCCGCCAAAGCGTTGGATTTTTTGCAGCATGTTCTGCCTTCCGAATATCGAGGCGCGTTGCGCGTGGGGAAACGTTTAAACAATGGATTCATTGTAGAGGACCAGACGAGTGTCGTACCGGCAGTTTTGAGCGAAACCGATTTGGGCATGACAGAAACCGTCAACGGCTAAATCCTGTCGCTTCACCGATATTCGGTTTAAACAACTTTAAGAAATGCTATCGTGCCTAGCCGGAAATGAATAATGTAGAGGTGAAACAATGCCAAAAGCGATATACGAAGGAATCTACCGAGAAATACGCTCGCGCATCATTAATGGGACCTATGCGTTTCAGGAGATGCTGCCAACCGAAGCCGAGCTGACCGCGGAATTTGGCTGCACGCGCAATACCGTCCGCCGCGCTTTGAGCATGCTGGCCGACGGGATGTTTGTGCAGCCCATACACGGCAAGGGCGTGCGCGTTATTTGGCTTAAGGGCGAAACCGACATGTTGGGCGCACTCGAAGAGGTTGAGTCGTTTGGCGAGTTTGCAAAGCGCAACAATGCCGTTGCATCGACGGACGTTAAGTCTTTCGAACATCTGGTTTGCACCGAGCAACTCTCTCGTCACCTGGGCTTTAAGGTGGGCGAGGAGTTGATTCGCGTAGTGCGTGTCCGAAGCCTCAACGGCAACGCGCGCCAAGTGGACCATGGCTATTTTTTGGCGTCGATCGCCAAGGGCCTGACTCCCGAGATCGCGGCAGATTCTATTTACGGCTATCTGGAGCACAAGCGCGGTGTCAAAGTGATGGCGAGCCGTCGTACGGTGAGTGTCGAGCTCGCCAACGATGAGGACTGCAGCTATCTTGACCTCGGCAAATACAACTGCGTTGCCGTCATGGAGAGTCAGTCGTACACCTCGGACGGCATCTTGTTTGAGGTGACGCACACTCGCACACACCCCGAGATCTTCCATTACCGTGTCAATTCCAAGCGATAGCCGGCTAGCTCGCAGCCTGACGAGACTCATGGCCTCAAAGAGAAAACGCCCGGTCAAACCGACGGTACATCGGCTTGACCGGGCGTTTTCTCTGCATTCGATAACAAATAATTGTTTATACAAAACTTGTCAAGTATCAAGTTGAAATTACCGTTCACCGAAGTTTTTCTACCGCTCTAGTAATACTTGTTCAAACAACTAGCCAAATAGCGTATCGTTCAAATCAGCAAAAGGGGCAAAGTCCCCGAGCCAATCTCCGAAGGCGGCGGCAAAGGGTGCCGCCACGGTGTGAAAGGGTGGATTGTAATGAAGAACGAAATGAGCAGAAGGCAGTTCCTGGGCTTTGCTGGTTCCGCGGCTGCAGTTCTTGGTCTGGGCCTCGTGGGTTGCGGTGGTTCTGCCGGCTCCGGCTCCTCTGCTTCTGGTGACGCTGCCGAGGTCTACTTCCTCCAATTCAAGCCCGAGGTCGACAAGGAGTGGAAGGAGATCGCCAAGGCCTATAAGAAGGAGAAGGGCGTCGAGGTCAAGATCGTGACCGCTGCCTCCAACACCTACGAGGAGAAGCTCAAGTCCGAGATGTCCAAGAGCTCCGCTCCGACCCTGTTCCAGGTCAACGGCCCCACCGGTCTTAAGAACTGGAAGGATTACTGCGCCGACCTGTCCGATACCAAGCTCCGCGGTGAGCTCATTGACGACTCCCTGGCTCTGCAGTCCGACGGCAAGGATGTGTGCATCGACTGGGTTCAGGAGAGCTTCGGCATCATCTACAACAAGCAGCTGCTCGAGAAGGCTGGCTACAAGGCCGAGGACATCAACTCCTTCGACAAGCTGAAGGCTTGTGCCGACGACATCCAGGCCCGCAAGGACGAGCTTGGTGTCGAGGGTGCCTTCACTTCCGCCGGCATGGACGACTCCTCCAGCTGGCGCTACACCACCCACCTTGCCAACATGCCGCTCTACTACGAGTTTGAGAAGGAGCACAACCAGGAGGACGACGAGATCAAGGGTGAGTTCCTCGACAACTACAAGCAGATCTTCGACCTGTACATCACCGACTCCACCTGCGATCCTTCGCAGCTTGCTTCCAAGACCGGCGACGACGCCACCAACGAGTTCGCAACCGGCAAGGCCGTCTTCTACCAGAACGGCTCTTGGGCCTACTCTGACCTCGTCAAGGCCGGCATGACCGACGATCAGATTGGCATGATGCCGATTTACATCGGTGTTGACGGCGAGGAGAACCAGGGCCTGTGCTCCGGCGGCGAGAACTACTGGTGCGTCAGTTCCCAGGCTTCCGAGGATGCCCAGAAGGCCACCGAGGACTTCATGTATTGGTGCGTCACCGCTGACACCCCGACCAGCATCATCGCCGACAAGATGGGTCTGACCGCTCCGTTCAAGAGCGCCAAGGAGACCACCAACGTCTTCTCGCAGCAGGCCGTTGCCATGGCCAAGGACGGCAAGAAGACCGTCGCTTGGGACTTCGTCTACATTCCCTCCGAGGAGTGGAAGAAGAACCTCAAGCAGGCTCTGATTGCCTACGCTGCCGATAACAGCAAGTGGGACGGCGTCAAGAACGCCTTCGTCGATGGCTGGAAGACCGAGAAGGCCGCTTCCGAGTAAGCAGTTGCTGCCCAAGCTATCTGATTAGCGACAGGGGGGCGGGCAGACGTTGGTTTGCCCGCCCCCTGCATATTGAAAGGACCCTTTTATGGGCAAAGCACTCAAGCGCTGGTGGCCGCTCTTTATGCTGCCCACGTGCCTGGCGTTTATGATCGGGTTCGTGATCCCTTTTATCCAGGGCTTCTATCTCTCGTTCTGCCAGTTTATTATCATTAGTAACGCGCACTTTGTCGGTATCGAGAACTACGTGCGCGCGCTGTCCGATCCGCAGTTCTCCACGTCGTTCTTCTTTACCGTGGCGTTTGCCTTCCTGTCGACGGTGCTCATCAACGTGATCGCCCTGGCCATTGCGCAGGCGCTCACCCGCAAGGCGCTCAAAGGCACCAACATCTTCCGTACGATCTTCTTTATGCCTAACCTGATCGGCGGCATCGTGCTGGGCTACATTTGGCAGATTCTGATCAACTGCCTGCTCTCCAACGTGGGCGCCCAGCTCATCGCTCTTAACTCTGCTGCTGGCTTCTGGGGCCTTATCATCCTGACCCTGTGGCAGCAGGTCGGCTACATGATGATCATCTACATCGCTGGTCTGCAGTCCATTCCGTCCGATTACATCGAGGCCGCCAAGGTCGACGGCGCTACGGCATGGCAGACGTTTTGGAAGGTTAAGATCCCTAACCTGATGCCGACCATCACCATCTGCCTGTTCCTGTCCATCACCAACGGCTTTAAGCTGTTCGACCAGAACCTCGCCCTTACCGGCGGCGCCCCCGCGCACTCCACCGAGATGCTCGCCCTGAACATCTACAACACGTTCTATTCGCGTGCCGGTATCGCATGGCAGGGCATTGGTCAGGCCAAGGCGGTTATCTTCTGCATCCTGGTCGTGGCCATCTCCATGATCCAGCTTAAGGCCACGAGGTCCAAGGAGGTGCAGCAGTAATGAAACGCGATAAGGTTATCAACCGCGCGCTCTCGATTTTCTTTACGATTCTGTCGCTCGCGTGGATCTACCCTGTGTTTATGATCGCGCTCAATTCCTTTAAGAAAGCGACCGCAATCAGCACCACCACGGCATTCGATCTGCTCACGCCCGAGACGTTCAACGGCCTCGCAAACTACATGCACGCCCTTAACGAGCAGGGCTTTGCCTCGGCATTTATGTACTCGCTCATCATCACGGTCACGTCGGTCGTGCTGATCTTGGTGTGCTGCTCCATGTGCGCTTGGTACGTGGTTCGTGTCAACAACAAGATCTCGAACTTCTTCTATTACCTGTTCGTGTTCTCGATGGTCGTGCCCTTCCAGATGCTCATGTTCACGCTGTCCAATTTGGCGGACCGCATCGGCTTCAACACGCCGTTCAACATCTGCTTTATCTACCTCGGCTTTGGCGCGGGCCTGGCGGTCTTTATGTTCGCCGGTTTTGTAAAGAACATCCCGCTCGAGATCGAGGAGGCGGCCATGATTGATGGCTGCAACCCGGTCCAGGTGTTCTTTAAGATCGTCCTTCCCATCATGAAGCCCACCTATCTTTCGGTCGGCATCCTCGAGACCATGTGGGTCTGGAACGACTATCTGCTGCCCTACCTTACGCTCGACTCCACCAAGTACAAGACCATTCCTATCTTGATCCAGTACTTCCGCGGCGGCTACGGCCACGTCGAGCTCGGCCCCATGATGGCCTGCATCATGATGGTCGTTATCCCCATCGTTATCATGTACATCCTCTGTCAGAAGTACATCATCGACGGCGTGGTGGCAGGTGCCGTCAAGGGCTGATGCCGTAACTGTTTTGCAAGTTTCTGCGGCGCCCCTCAGCGCGGCGCCGCATATCGAAAGGTAGAGACATGGCCGAGATCGTTCTCAAACATGTTCAGAAGGTGTATCCCAACAACGAGTCAAAAAAGAAGGGCTTCTTTGGCAAAAAGAAGAAGACCGAGGAGAAGAAGCACAACCTCAAGGTTACCGAGGACGGTGTGCTCGCTGTAGAGGACTTCAACCTCACCGTTCACGACCAGGAGTTCGTCGTCCTCGTTGGCCCCTCTGGCTGCGGTAAGTCCACGACGATGCGCATGGTCGCCGGCCTGGAGGACATTACCTCGGGCGATGTGCTCATCGACGGCAAGCGTGTCAACGACGTGGCGCCCAAGGACCGCGACATCGCCATGGTGTTCCAGAGCTACGCTCTGTACCCCAATATGACGGTGTACGAGAACATGGCATTTACGCTCGAGCTCAAGAAGGTTCCCAAGGACGAGATCGACCGCAAGGTTCGCTCTGCTGCCGAGATTCTGGGCATTACCGAGTACCTCGACCGTAAGCCCAAGGCGCTCTCCGGCGGCCAGCGCCAGCGTGTCGCTATCGGCCGCGCCATCGTGCGTGACCCCAAGGTCTTCCTGATGGACGAGCCGCTGTCCAACCTGGACGCCAAGCTTCGTAACCAGATGCGTGCCGAGCTCATTAAGCTGCGCCACGAGATCAAGGGCACGTTCATTTATGTTACTCACGACCAGACCGAGGCTATGACCCTCGGTGACCGTATCGTGGTCATGAAGGACGGCGTTGTCCAGCAGATCGCCACGCCGCAGGAGGTCTTCAACCATCCCGCGAACATCTTCGTCGCCGGCTTCATCGGCGTGCCGCAGATGAACTTCTTCGATGCCCAGCTGGTGCGCTCGGGCAACGGCTTTACCGTCAAGACCGAGGATATGAACGTGGCGCTCGCCCCCGAGACTTGCGCTCAGCTTGCCCTCAACTGGGACGGCGGCGACGTGAAGGAGATTACGGCCGGCGTGCGTCCCGAGCAGATCCTGCTTGCCGACAAGGGCGAGGAGGGCGCGCTCCAGGGTACCGTCGAGGTGACCGAGCTCATGGGCTCGACCGAGCATGTCCACGTGACCGCTCCCGACGGCCAGTTTGTCCTGATTATCCCCGTCGTCGACCTCGAGGCCAAGGGCGCGCTCAAGGCTGGCGACACCATCTGGTTCAAGTTCGAGAAGAACGCGACCCACCTCTTCGATAAGGTCTCTGGCAAGAACCTTATCTAGGCCCGATCCAATCAGGCCCTCCCTTTGGGCGACTGCGGTATTGCCATCCTTTTGCCGCGGTCACATATAAGGCTCCCCTCCCGTCCACTGGGCGAGAGGGGAGCCTTTCTTTGTGTTGGGGCTGTCTGACCGGTCGTTTGTCTCGATCTGTAACGGGTGAGGCTGATTTCGGACGTTAGATGTTACAGATCGAGACGGTTCCGCTGAGCTAACCATTTCATCTAAATCTGTAACACCAAAGGTGAATTTCAGCTGCTAGATGTTGCAGATCGAGATAAACCCAAGGGGAGGGGCCGGTATGTCTCAATCTGTAACAGCTGGGACCGTTTTTACCGAGTAGTTGTTACATATCGAGATTGTTTGGCCGAGTTGGGTCGCAGGGTAACGTGCGGGCACAAAAAACGGAGCCGTGTTGCCACGACTCCGTTTCTCAAGAGGATGGGTAAGGGAAGCGAAATTAGCTCAGGTGCCAAATCTCGTCGTTGTACTGGGAGATCGTGCGGTCAGACGAGAAGGTGCCGGCGTTGGCGATATTGATGAGCGTCTTGCGCATCCAGGCGTCCTGGTCCTCGTAGTCGGCCAACACGCGCTCCTTGGTCTGGATGTACTCCTCGATGTCGAGCAGGGCCATAAACCAGTCCTTGCCCTTAATGTCATCGTGCAGGCGCTGCAGGCGCTCGACGTTGCCGGTCGCCATAAAGGCCGGGTTGGTGATGAAGTCCACCAGCAGTTTAATGCCGGGCTTGCGGTAGAGCACACCGGCGTCATAGGTGCCGTCGGCATAGAGCTGCTCGACCTGTTTGGACGAGGCACCAAAGGTATAGATATTCTCGTCGCCCACGAGCTCGGCAATCTCCACGTTGGCACCGTCGAGCGTGCACAGGGTTAGGGCGCCGTTGAGCATGAACTTCATGTTGGAGGTGCCGCTCGCCTCCTTGGAGGCCAGGCTGATCTGCTCGGAGATGTCAGCGGCGGGGATCACGCGCTCGGCGGCGGTGACGTTGTAGTTCTCGATCATGACAACCTGCAGGTAGGGAGCCACGTCGGGGTCGTTTGCAATCCACTGCGACAGCGTCAAGATCAGATGGATGATGTCCTGCGCGATAGTGTAGGCAGGCGCCGCCTTGCCGCCAAAGATGATGGTGACGGGGTGCTTAGGTCTGTTGCCGTTCTTGATATCGAGGTACTTCCAGATGATGTAGAGCGCGAGCATCTGCTGGCGCTTGTACTCGTGGATGCGCTTGACCTGGACGTCGATGATGGCGTTGGAGGGAATGGTCACGCCCTGCTCGAGCGCCATGAACTGGCGCATGATGGCCTTGGCTTCGACCTTGGTGGCGGCCAGGCGCTCAAGAACGTCCTTGTCGTCGGCGAACTTGGCGAGTTTGCTCAGATCGCCGGTGCTGCGCCAGTCGGTGCCGATCACATCGTCGAGCAGGCTGGCGAGCGCGGGGTTGGCCCCATGGATCCAGCGGCGGAAGGTGATGCCGTTGGTCTTGTTGGAGAACTTCTTGGGATAGATCTCGTAGAACGGATGAAGCTCGGTGTCCTCCAGGATCTTGGTGTGGAGGGCGGCTACGCCGTTGATGGAGAAGCCAAAGTGGATGTCCATGTGGGCCATGTGGACGGTGTCGTGCTCGTCAATGATGGCGACGCGCGGGTCATCGTGCTCGGCCTTCGCGATCTCATCGAGCTTGACGATAATGTCGGCGATGGCAGGGGAGACCTTCTGCAGGCTGGCGAGCGGCCACTTCTCGAGCGCCTCGGCAAGAATCGTGTGGTTAGTGTAGGCGACCATGGAGCGTACGATGGTCACGGCCTCGTCAAACTCGATGCCATGCTCGGTGGTGAGCAAGCGAATGAGCTCGGGGATGACCATGGTGGGGTGCGTGTCGTTAATTTGGACCACGGCATAGTCGGCCAGATCGTGCAGGTTGCTGCCGCGCTCGACGGCCTCGTCGATCAGGAGCTGGGCGGCGTTGCTCACCATGAAGTACTCCTGATAGATGCGAAGTAGGCGGCCCTGCTTGTCGGAATCGTCGGGGTAGAGGAACAAGGTGAGGTTCTTGGCGATCTCGGTCTTGTCGAAGTCGATGGAGCTGCCGGGGACCAGGCCGTCGTCGACGCTCGCCAGGTCGAACAGGCGCAGGCGGTTCTTGGTGGGCTGGCCGTAACCGGGCACATCGATGTTGACGAGCTTGGAAGTAACGGCAAAATCGCCGAACTCGACGGTGTAGGAGCGGTCATCGTCGACTAGGATGTCCTGCTCACCGAGCCACTCGTCGGGGACGGCCTTCTGCTGGTTGTCGACAAAGCGCTGACGGAACAGACCGTAGTGATAGTTGAGGCCCACGCCATCGCCGGTCAAGCCCAGCGTGGCGATGGAATCCAGGAAGCATGCGGCCAAGCGGCCCAGGCCGCCGTTGCCGAGTGACGGCTCGACCTCGAATTCCTCGATCTTGTTGAGGTCGTGGCCTGCGGCGGTGAGCTGGTCCTTAACCTCGTCGTAGATGCCGAGGTCGATCATGTTGTTGATGAGCAGCTTGCCGATCAAAAATTCGGCGGAAATGTAATAGAGCTTTTTCTTGCCGTTGTTGAGCGGGCGGGCGGCGGAGCGCTCCTGCACGAGTTTGACCAGCAGCTTGTAAATGCGACGGTCGTCGAGCTGCTCGAGCGAGGTGCCAAAAGACTGCTCGGCGAGTTCCATGAGGTTAATTCGGGGCATGTTTTCTCCTGTGATGGGTTGTTTCATGTCTGCAATTCATAAGAAGCCCGCGCGAGGGGATTGGGGTGGCCTCGCGCGGGAAAAGCAAGCGCGTCCGCACGGTGGGGAGGGGTCGGGCGCGGTGGCTCCTATTGAGGAAGCTCGATTTCGGCTTCCGACGGGATGCGGAAGTAGGTCTCGGTCCAGTCAGTGAGTTTGTGCTCGAGCTCGCGGGTGATGGCGCCGTCGAGCATGCGCCAGGTCCAGTTGCCGCCCAGCGTGGCAGGGGTGTTGATGCGCGCCTCGTTGCCCAAGTTGAGCAGGTCCTGCATGGTGTAGATGCACGTGTCGCTCACGCTGGCGGCGATGGTGCGGTTGAGTGCATCTGCCATGGGTTCGCCGGCCTGCTGATGGGTGTACAGGGCTGTCTGCTCGCGTTGACGCGGGGTGGCCGTTCCCTCAAACCAACCGCGCGCCGTCTCGTTGTCGTGGGTGCCCACATAGGCGACGGTGTTGGCGATGTAGTTATGCGGCAGGTAGTACGAGTTGGTGCCCTCAAAGGCAAACTGCAGGATCTTCATGCCGGGGAAGCCCGAGTTGTCGCGCATGTCGATGACGCCGGGGGTGAGGAAGCCCAGGTCCTCGGCGATGATGGGCAGCGTGCCGAGCTTTTCCTCGAGCGTCTTGAAGAACTTGAGGCCGGGACCCTGCGTCCACGAACCGTAGGACGAATCGGGCGAGGAGAACGGCACCTCCCAATAGGCCTCGAAGCCGCGGAAGTGATCCAGGCGGATGACGTCGTACATGTCGAGGGCGGCGCGAATGCGGCCCTCCCACCAGGAGAAGCCGTCGGACTCCATGGCGTCCCAGTCGTAGATGGGGTTGCCCCAGTACTGGCCGGTGGCCGAGAACTGGTCGGGCGGCGTGCCGGCGACGCTCACGGGATTGCCGGCGGCGTCGATCTTAAAGAGCTCAGGCGTCGCCCACATCTCGACGGAGTCACGCGAGACATAGATGGGCAGGTCGCCGATGATGAGAATGTCGCGCTCGTTGGCATAGGCCTTGAGGCGGCTCCACTGGCGATCGAAGAAGTACTGCGTCATTTGGTGGTAGAGCATACGCGCCGGATGGTCGGCGCAGACCTTGGCGGTAGCCTCGCCGCGGGTGCGGAGCTCCGCGGGCCACTCCCAAAACGCCTTGAGACCGCACTCCTCTTTGACGGTCATGAACTCACAGTAGGGGATGAGCCAGTCCTCGTTGGCCTGGATAAAGTCATCGAAATCGGCCGGCTTGTCGGCGGCAAAGCGCTCAGCGGCTCGGTCGAGAATCTGACGGCGGCCGCCAAAGATGGCGCCGTAGTCGACATTGCTGGGGTCGGATCCCAGATACACGCCATCGATATCGCGCTGCTCCAGATACCCTGCCTCGATAAGCTCGGCAAAGTCGATAAAGTTGGGGTTGCCTGCGCGGGCCGAGAACGACTGATAAGGCGAATCGCCATAGCTGGTCGTCGTAAGGGGCAGAATCTGCCAGTAATGTTGTTTGCACGAGGCGAGAAAATCGACGAAGTCGTAGGCATTCCAACCAAAGCCGCCGATTCCGTATGGTCCGGGCAGAGATGAGACGGGCATGAGGACGCCGCTTGCACGCTCCATGAATGCGCTCACCAACCTTCTTGTTGTGGGGTCGGCCTGCCGATGGGCGTGCAGTCCGCCTCCGATGTTCTGATTCGATACGCCTATTGTAAAACATGTTGTTTAAACATGTACAGGCAAGATAAAAAAGTTGGTCATTTTTCGGCGAATGGTTACATGCCATGAAAAAGCCCCGACCTCACAACGTGAGATCGGGGCAAGAGCGGTATGTAGGTTTTTGCTACTCGGCGTCGGCGAAGCCGTTGGGGTTGTGGCTCTGCCAGTTCCAGCTATCGCGGCACATGTCCGCGATGTCGTACTGGGCCTTCCAGCCCATCATGCGCTCGGCCTTGGAGGCATCGCACCAGTTGGCAGCGATGTCGCCGGCGCGGCGCTCACGGATCACGTAGGGCAGCTCCTTGCCACAAGCCTTGGAGAAGGCGGCGACGACCTCGAGTACCGAGGTGCCGGTGCCGGTGCCCAGGTTAAAGATCTCGACGCCAGTCTTGCCGTTCATCCAGTTAAGGGCGGCAACGTGACCAGAGGCCAGATCACACACGTGGATGTAGTCGCGCACGCCGGTGCCGTCGGGGGTGGGGTAGTCGTTGCCAAAGACCTGAACGGCCTCGAGCTTGCCCACGGCGACCTGGGCGACATAGGGAACCAGGTTGTTGGGGATGCCCTTGGGGTCCTCGCCGATCAGGCCCGACGGATGAGCGCCGATGGGGTTGAAGTAACGGAGCAGCACGACGTCCCACTCGGGGTCGGCGGTGTGGACGTCCATAAGGATCTGTTCGATCATCCACTTGGTCCAACCATAGGGGTTGGTCGCGAGCTTCTTAGGATCCTCCTCGGTGACGGGCGGGTTGTCCGGGTCGCCGTAGACGGTCGAGGAGCTCGAGAAGATGATGGACTTGCAACCATGATTGCGCATGACGTCGATGAGCACCAGGGTGTTCTCGATGTTGTTGTGGTAGTACTCGACGGGCTTGCTCACCGACTCGCCGACGGCCTTAAAGCCGGCAAAGTGGATGACGCGGTCGATCTGATGGGTATCGAAGATCTTGTTCATCGCATCGCGGTCGAGTACGTTGGCCTCGTAGAAGGTGAGGTTCTTGGCGGCCTCGTCGCCCACGATGGTCTTGACGCGGTCGATGGCGACGGCGCTGGAGTTGGAGAGGTCATCGACGACGACGACCTGGTAGCCACCCTCGAGCAGCTGAACGACGGTGTGGGAACCGATGAAACCGGCACCGCCGGTAACGAGGACGCAGGTGTCTTTGGGGTCGAGTGCTTGGGACATGTAGTCTCCTATCGAATCAGGAACACTTCTTCAGGGGAGTATAGCGCAGGCAGGGACGCCCAAATCGTGCGCTGTAGGAAAAGCAGAGGATTGTGCTAACGTACTCATAGAAGAGCTTGCGTACGCATAACCTGATCTTTGGCATTTGCTTACGAGCCGCTGACCTTGCAGTTTCCTGCCGTTCGTGGAAATCGTTGGGACGCGCCATATGTACGCTAATATGTATGAGTTGAGCGACATATAAATAAGCATGTAACGGAGTACATATGTCACCAAACAGCGATTCCATCCTTTCCCAGGAGCTCTCGCGCCGCACTGCCCTCAAGGCCCTGTTCGGCGCCGCTTCTGCGGCAGTTCTTTTTGGCCTGCCCGCTCGCGCCCATGCGGCGGAGGCTTCCAAAGAAACCACCGATAAACTGAATGCCGCCCAGGCCCAGCTCGACGAGGTTCAGGCCCAGCTCGACAGCATCGCAAATGAGTATGCGGCGCTGGCCAACAAGAATGCCCAGACCCTCAACGACATCGAGAATGTCCAGGGCAAGATTGACGACACGCAGGCCCAGATCGATGAAAAGAAGGCCGAGCTCAAGAAGAAGCGCAACGACCTTTCCGATCGCGTGGCCGCCAGCTACAAGTCCGGCGGCACGAACATCCTGTCGCTGCTGCTGACCTCTGGCTCGTTTGAGGAACTCGTCGCTAATGCGCACTATGTTGAGAAGATCAACAAGAGCGACCGCGACGCCATCGAGGACATTCAGACCATCCAGGAAGAGCTCGATGCGCAAAAGACCGAGCTTGAGTCGCAGAAAGCCGACTTAGAGAAGCTCAAGGACCAGCAGACGGCTCAGATGCAGGATATGCAGGCCAAGCAGCAAGAAGTCCAGACCGTGCTGAACGGTCTTTCCGACGACGTCAAGGAGCTCATGGCTCAGCGCGATTCCGAGATCCTCGCTGCCGCCCAGGCCGAGGAAGCTGCCAGGAAGGCCGCCGCTGCCGCTGCCGCCGCGAACAAGAACAATTCCTACTCGGGTGGTTCGAGTTCGGGTGGTGGATCGTATGCGCCCGGAACTCCGCAGCAGAATGCCGGCTCGGGCAAGCAGCAGGCTGTCGTCAACGCGTGCTACTCCACGCCTTCGCCGGGTCAGAACTGGTGCGCGGCGTGGGTTACCAATGTCTTCCGTAACGCTGGCGTTGGCTACTTTGGCGGTAACGCGTGCGATATGTTTAACGCATGGTGCTATAGCTCCGACCGCTCGGCGCTGCAGGTGGGCATGATCGTGGCCGATTCCTCGCACAGCGGCACGGGTGCTCCGGGCCTTATCTACGGTCATGTGGGTATCTACGTTGGCGGCGGTATCGTTATGAGCAACGAGGGTGCCATTACGTCTAAGTCGCTTGATTCGTTTATTAGCTTCTATGGCACTGGCTCTGGCGTGCGTTGGGGCTGGCTCGGCGGTATTGCGCTGTCGTAACTGCGGCTTGGTCCGGGACAGCCCGAGAGGCATAAGGTTGCCTGCTCGGGCAGTCCTGCTCGCACGGAGAGCACATTAAGTGCTCTCCGGCTCGTGCGGAACTCGCGATCAACCTTATGCCTCTCGGACTGTCCCGGCCCTCTCGGGTCCTGAGCGCGACACACCGGACTGGGTTATCTGAATAAATATGGTGAAGGCCCCTTTCGGGGCCTTCTTTTTTTCAAGACTTTAGTCTGCTGTCCGCGCAGCGGCCAGCTTTAAACCACCCGCTATGCGGGTGGAGACAAACGGCTTTACAAAGCCACCCCTCCGACCGATATTGACGATTGTTCAGGCCGTCAAGAATTCGAGTCGAAGGGGTGGTCGCCATGGCCCAGAAGGCCTACAGCCTTTCCCACACGAAGTGGATGTGCAAGTACCACATCGTGTTCACGCCGAAGTATAGGCGCAAAGTGATCTACAACCAAATCAGGAGCGACATAGGGGAGATCCTCAGGAAGCTGTGCGAGTACAAGGGGATCGAGATAATCGAGGGGCACCTGATGCCCGACCACGTGCACGTGCTGCTGGCGATCCCGCCGAAGTACAGCGTCGCGAGCGTCATGGGCTACCTGAAGGGGAAGAGCTCGCTGATGATATTCGACAGGCACGCCAACCTCAAGTACAAGTTCGGCAACAGGAAGTTCTGGGCGGAGGGCTACTACGTGTCCACCGTCGGCCTGAACGAGGCGACGATCGCCAAGTACATCAGGGAGCAGGAGTCCCACGACATCGCGCTGGACAAGCTGAGCGTGAAGGAGTACGAGGACCCCTTCAAGAGGAGGTGATCCCGCCGGTTTGACCGGCGCGCCACGGGTCAAGATGCACCAGGCCTGGACGAAGTCCGGGCCCGCGCCTTTAGACGCGAGCCCGGGGCCCGTGGGTTATACCCTAAGAGCAAACCACCCTTTTTAAGGGTGGTTCTGATTAGAGGAATTCGCCGACTCGGTGGACTTCGGGTTCTAGGTCTACGTTGAATTGGTCTTTGACGGTTGCCTGGATGTGGCGGATGAGTTCGTCGACGTCGGCGGCGGTGGCGTGGTCGGCGTTGACGATAAAGCCGCAGTGCTTTTCGCTTACCTGCGCGCCGCCAACGGCGTGTCCTCGCAGACCGGCATCCATGATGAGTTTGCCGGCAAAGTAACCCTCGGGGCGCTTGAAAGTGGAGCCGGCGCTCGGCATGTCGAGCGGCTGCTTGTCCTCGCGGCGCTGGCGGTAGTCGTCCATGTCGGCCTTGATCATCGCGGCGTTGCCCGGGGCGAGATTGAAGGTGGCCGAAAGCACGATAAAGCCGTCATCGGCGATGCGGCTCTTTCGATAACCCAGGTTGAGCTCGTCGACATCGAACTCGATGATATTGCCGCTGCCGCGGGTGCCGTCGTCGAGCTGGCGAGCGGGTTTGTAGACGCGCACGGACTCCAGCACATCGGCCATGCAGGCACCGTAGGCACCGGCGTTCATGTAGCAGGCGCCGCCGACCGATCCGGGGATGCCCGAGATGGGCTCCATGCCGGTGAGACCGGCCTCGGCTGCCGCGG
>URYA01000013.1 GCA_900551975.1 uncultured Collinsella sp.
AGCCGAAGCCTCGTCAGTAAACGAGCCGTAGGCGGCCGTCGGAATGCCGGCACGCTCCATGAGCTGCTTGGAGAACAGCTTAGAGCCCTCCATCTGGGCGCCCTCGGCACCCGGGCCAAAGCTGAGAATACCCGCCGCGCGCACGGCGTCGGCCACGCCCGCCACGAGCGGAGCCTCGGGGCCAATTACCACGAGTCCGCATCCGTGGCTCTGCGCAAACGCCGCCACGGCCGCAGGATCGCAATCGTCGAGAACCACGTTCTCGCCGCAGCTCGCGGTGCCGCCGTTACCCGGCGCGATGTAGAGCTTGCCGGCGCGCGGTGATGCCGCGAGCTTTGCGGCCAAAGCATGCTCACGGCCGCCGCTGCCCAACAACAGGATGTCGATGGTTTGAGTGTCCGCCTTCAAGGGTGCCTCCTCTATGGATGAACGGCCCGCTCCGCGCGAGCCCTTTGCAAGCAAATATACCCCTCGGCCGCCCGTCCGGGCTGCAAAGGGGTATATCGCAATAACCGTATAAACCGATTACTTCCAGAATCGGTTGATGATCTGCTCGCGATCGGCGCCGACGCCAATGAACGTCACGCGGGTGTGTGCCAGATCCTCGATAAACGCCACGTAGTCCTGAGCCTCCTGCGGCAGCTCCTCAAAGCTGCGGCAACCGGTGATGTCGCACTTCCAGCCAGGGAACTCCTCGTAGATGGGCTTGGCGTGCTCAAAGCGAACCTGATGCTCGGGCACGCTCGTGTAACGCTCGCCATCGACGTCATAGGCAACGCACACCTTGATGGTGTCGAAGGCCGAAAGCACGTCGAGCTTAGTCATGGCGATGTCAGTGAGGCCGTTGACGCGCGAGGCATAGTTGGCGATAGGGCCGTCAAACCAGCCGCAACGACGACGGCGACCGGTGGTCACGCCGTACTCATAGCCCTCCTCGGTCAGCGTGTGACCGGCCTCGGACTCATAGGAAAGCTCGGTGGGCATGGGGCCCGAACCGACGCGGGTGATATAGGCCTTCATGACGCCCAGCACGCGGTCGACGTTCTTCATGCCCACGCCGGAACCGGTGATGGCGCCGCCGGCGGTGCAGTTGGAAGACGTCACGTACGGATAGGTGCCGTGGTCGATGTCGAGCAGCGTCGCCTGGGCGCCCTCAAACAGCAGGTTCTTGCCCTCATCGATCATGTTGTTGAGCAGCAGGCTCGTCTCGGTGATGTAGGGACGCAGGCGCTCGGCCATCGGCAGATACTCGTCGCAAATCTGGTCCACGGTGTAGGTGGGCAGGTTGTAGATGAGCTCGAGCTCGGGGTTCACGCGGGCGAGAGCGGTCTCCAGCTTGTCGCGGAACAGCGTCTCGTCCAGCATGTCCTGCATGCGCAGACCGATGCGGGCCATCTTGTCCTGATAGCACGGACCGATACCGCGCTTGGTGGTACCGATGTTCTTCTTGCCGAGCTTCTGCTCAAAGGCGCCATCCAGATCGATGTGGTACGGCATGATGACATGCGCGTTGCCGCTAATCTTGAGGTTCTTGGTGGTGATGCCGTCGGCCTCGAACATGTCGATCTCCTCAAGGACAACCTTGGGGTTGACGACGCAGCCGTTACCGATCACCGACACGTGGTCGGAATACATGATGCCGGAGGGCACCTGGTGCAGGCCGTACTTCTTGCCATTGACGACGATGGTGTGACCGGCGTTGTTGCCGCCCGAGTAGCGCACGACGGCATCGAAGTCGCCGGCGACCAGGTCGCAAATCTTACCCTTGCCCTCATCGCCCCACTGGGCACCGACCAAAACGGTTGACGGCATGTTTACTCCTTACATTCATGGCCTGTCTACGCGCCATGCCGGCACGCAGAAGCACAAAACATTCCCAGTATACCCGTGCAACGGGCGCCTGTCCTACTCCTCGGCATGTGCCCCATCAAGCTCATAGAACTTGGTGGATGCCGGCAGGAACATCAGGTCGACGTCGCCGATCGGGCCCGAACGGTTCTTGGCCACAACGATACGCGTAACGCCCTCGTCGGGTCGATCGTCGCGCGAGGCTTCGGCCTCGTCGGCGGAGCGGTCCAAGAACATAACGATATCGGCATCCTGCTCGATGGAGCCCGATTCACGAAGGTCGGAAAGCTGCGGGCGCTTGCCGGTACGGGATTCAACCTGACGCGAGAGCTGCGACAGCGCGATGAGTGGGATCTTGAGCTCCTTGGCCATGATCTTCAGACCACGCGACATCTCCGAAACCTCGACGGTACGGCTCTCGGAGCGGCGTCCCGGCGGAGGACTCACCAGCTGCAGGTAGTCCAGGATGATGATTGCCTTCTCCTTGTTATGGAGCATACGGCGGCTCTTGGCGCGAATCTCGGTCACTGTGGTGCCGGGCGTATCGTCAATCAGAATATCGAGCTTGGACAAGGTCTGCGTGGCCTCGTTGATATTGGCCCACTGCTCGGGGCTAATGCGGCCCATGCGGAAGTCACTGATCGAGATCATGGCGTAGGCGCAAATCAGACGCTGGGCAATCTCCTTGCCCGACATCTCCAGCGAGAAAAAGCCGACGGTATAACCAGCAGCGGCAGCGTTAAGTGCCAGGTTCAGAGCGAACGACGTCTTACCTACAGCAGGACGGGCGCCGATGATGATGAGCTGGCCCTCGCGGAAGCCCATGAGCATACGGTCGAGTGACGGAAAGCCGGTGGGCACGCCCGCCGCCTGACCACCGGCCTGGCACACTTCCTCGGCCTCGTTATAGGCCTCGACCATAAACTCGGTCAACGTCTTGTAGCTCGACTTGACCTCGCGCGCCGTAACCTTGAGCAGCTTGCTCTCGGCCAGCTCCACGACCTCTTTGGTGTCGGTGGGGGCGTTATAGGCCAGCGCGTTGATCTCGTTGGTGGCGCCGATCAGCTCACGCAGCATCGAATCGCGGCGAACGATGGCGGCATGATGCTGCCAGTTGACGAGCGACAGGGTCTGACCCATCAACTCCAAAATGTACGCTTCGCCGCCCACGGCATCGAGCTTGTTGATGCTTCGCAGGTAATCGATCAGCGAGATGGAGTCGATGGGAATGCGGCTGTTGTACATATCGACCATCGCGGTATAGATGGTCTTATGAATGGGCCGGTAGAAGTCATCGGGCTGCAGCTCGACCTGGGCCTCCTCGACCACCTCGGGCGATAGCAGCATAGCGGCCAGCACATTGGCCTCTGCATCTTGGTTTTGGGGAAGACCCAACTTTGAGCCGCGGTCCTCAACCGTCAGCCCGGTCTCCCTATCGTCATATGCCATGAGCATCCTCATTCATATCGCTTGCGAGCATCCATAGTATCAGCCACGGTCCCAAAACGCGCCGCGCGCCGCCAATCATCACCGAACCAAACGGATGAACGGTCCTGTATATAAGGCTTCGACGCAACGTTCACCATGACACTCACTCAGCGCAAAAAACAAAAGGGCGCCCTGGTTTCCCAGAGCGCCCTTCTTAGAACAAGATTGTTGCGTTGCAGCAAATGCTACTCGGCAGCAGCCTCAGTCTCGACCTCGGCGGTCTCGGCCTCGGCGACCTCAGCGGCCTCCTCGACCTCAGCCTCGGCAGCGAGCTCCTCGGCGGTAACGCCGACGAGAACGACAACCTCGGCCTTGATCTCGCGGTACAGCGAGATGGCAACGGTGTGGGCACCGGCAACCTTGATGGGCTTACCGAGCTCGACGCGCTTGCGGTCGATGTCCATACCGAGCTGAGCCTTGATGGCGTCAGCGATCATAGCGGCGGTAACGGAGCCAAAGAGGATGCCCTCGTCGCCGACCTTGACGTCAACGGTGACCGTCTTGCCCTCGAAGGCAGCCTTGGTCTCGTTGGCGGTAGCCAGACGGACGGCCTCGCGCTTGGCGATGTTGTTGCGACGCTCGTCAAGCTGCTTGAGGTTGCCCTTGGTGGCGGCAACAGCAAGCTTCTTGGGGAACAGGAAGTTCTCAGCGTAACCCTGAGCGACCTCTACGACGTCACCCTCGCCGCCCTTGCCCTTGATCTCATCGAGAAGAATAACCTTCATGATGCGTCTCCCTTCTTAGCCGCGGTCGCGGTTGCCACGAGAGGAAACCACGGGGACGGTGTACGGCAGGAGAGCCATCTCGCGGGCGCGCTTGATGGCGTTGGCGATGTCATGCTGATGCTGCGTGCAAGCGCCAGTGACGCGACGGGGCTTGATCTTGCCACGGTCGGTCATGTACTTACGGAGAAGCTGAGTGTCCTTATAGTCGATGAACTCAGTGTTCTCCTTGCAGAACTGGCAGTACTTACGACGCGGCTGACGTGCAGAAAAATCATTAGCCATGTCAAAATACCTTTCATTTGGCAACTTCGGCGAACCGAAGCCGCCTCTCACTCAAAAATAGGTGAACACCCTTAGAACGGGATGTCCTCATCGTAGACGTCGACCGCGGGCGGCGTGGCCACCGGTGCGGCAGGACGTGCTGCGGGCGCGGGAGCTGCGGGGGCGTAACCGCCCTGATCGTAGCCACCCTGGCCACCACGGGAGCTCATAAACTCGATCTCATCGACGATGACCTCAAGCTTGCTCCGGCGCTGGCCGTCGCGCTCCCAAGAGCTGTAGCGCAGCTTGCCCTCGATCGCGACCTTGTTTCCCTTTGCCAGGAAACGGCTCACGGCCTCGGCGCGGGTGCCGAACATGGTGCAGTCGACAAAGTTGGGATAGTCCTCCCACTCGCCAGTCTGCGCGTTGCGGCGACGATCGTTCACGGCGACGCCAAAGGACAGAACCTGGGTTCCGCCGGCGGTGGCGCGCAGCTCGGGATCGCGGGTGAGGTTACCGGTGATGTTCACTCGATTGATGCTCATAACTCACTACTTCCTCTTGGGGCACAAGCCCAGTCCAAAACGACAGTCTTACTCCTGGTCGTCGCGACGGACGATCATGTGGCGGACCACAGCGTCGGTGATGCGCAGGACGCGATCAAGCTCGGCGATCTGGGTAGGATCTGCGTGGAAGTTGATGAGGGTGTAGTCACCATCGGTGAGGTCGTTGATCTCGTAGGCGAGCTTGCGCTTGCCCCACTCGTCAACGGAGTCGACCTTGCCAGCGCCCTCAGCGATCGTGGTATCGATACGCTTCATGACAGCGAGACGAGTCTCGGGGTCGAGCGACGGGTCAACAAAGAACAGCAGTTCATAAGCCTTCATATTGTCACCTCCTCTGGGCAAATGTGGCTTCAGGTCGTGAAGGTGCGCCTGAAGCAGGAAAAGACTTGGTAATAATATCTTTCAACCTCCCAGGCCGCAAGAATATGCAGCTACAACCTCATGACCTCCACATATGTCCATACTCGCACGACGTTTCATGCGCATTCCAACCAAATGCCGACCAAGAGCTTGACGGATTTGTGGACAAGATACGGTGCCGCGGGGACAAGCTGAGCCAAGCCGCAGGTCAACGTCTGCAAGGTTGTAGTCGCAAAATACATACCAGTGGTCCACAGCACCACCCAAAGATTTTTAAATTCATTGCCAAGTCGCTTATGAATACCCCTTTTGAACAATTGAGCTGATCAACCACGCTGGTCGGAAGCCGTTTTTTGGCACCTCAAACCCCACTGCAACGACAAGTGCGGCCAAGCGTTTTAAAAAATGCCAACTTTTCTGTTTGCACTTTGCGATTCCTCGTGTATACTGACTTTCGCATTTAACGGAGAGTTGTCCGAGTGGCCGAAGGAGCACGATTGGAAATCGTGTAGACGTCAAAAGCGTCTCCAGGGTTCAAATCCCTGACTCTCCGCCAGTTAATTCCAAAGCAGGCCTTCGAGCCTGCTTTGTTTTTACCCCACGCGGAGGGGTGGCAGAGTGGTTGAATGCGGCGGTCTCGAAAACCGTTTGGCCTGTATAAGGTCACGAGGGTTCGAATCCCTCCTCCTCCGCCATTTTGGTTGAGAAAGCTCCCAAGAATGGGAGCTTTTTTGTTATCGAAATACGTCTCGATCCCACGCTTCCCCAAACATGTACGTCACCCTCCAAAACCGACATTTTTCGACATCTTTGGAGGCTGACGTACACGTTTGGATTGAGCTCACGGGAGCGGCACTATTCGGAAGGTGCCTCCTCGTCTCGTATGCTTTTCCAGTTGCGGATAAGTGCCTTGCGTAGTTCGTTTTGTTTTCTCTGGTACCCGGTGTCGGCACAGCGAGGCATGCCGAGTGCTTCGCGAATGTTGTTCATGGCGCGGTGAAAGGCGAGCTGACTACTGAACTGAGCCGAAGTGAGCGTAACGATTCGATATCCCATTTGGGAGAGAACGGCCTCTCGCTCCGCATCTGCTCCCTTGCGCTCGAGCTCATCGTGAAAACCGCCCTTATATTCGATACCGAGCGCCCTGCGCTTATAGGTCACGAGCGCATCGATTTTGAGTGTTCGAGCTTTGGCGCAATGCCAGAGACGTTGAGGGATCTCGAGCGGTTTGTTGAGTTCGATACCTCGGATGCCAACGCCGCCTTCGCTTGTTGGGAGCGAGAGGGCGATTGCCGAAGCGGTCTCCATAGGCGAGGCCGAGTGATCGTAGATGTGCCTGAGCGCAAGCCGTGCACGTGTGGCACCGGGTTTGCCGGGGTGCCGATCGAGCAGTTCGGTTATTTCATCCTTGGAGGTGGTGGCTGGTTGCTCGGTATAAGGGTCGGCGGGATTGAGCCTCATGCGATAATCGCCGCAAACTTCATAGCCATATTCGAGATATTCGATCCTATCCATCCACTCGGCAGCGAGCGCGAAGGTGAAGGCTTCGTCGGTGATGAAGATTCCGGGCGTCAACTCGTTAATATGCTCGTAGGGAAGATTTTGTCCAAGAATGTGGCAAACGACGCCTTTGGTACGAATTCGCTCAAATTCGAATACAACCGCGATATCGATAGTCTTAAGCATATCGGACGGAATGCCGCAGTCGGTAAGGGCCTGTCGTATGCGCGCAACACGTTGCTGGGTGGAGATGCCTTGTGCGCCTATCTGGTAGTCGTGCCGCGCAAGAGACTGAACCAAATTCTGGGGTGCATGATGGACAAGCCATGCGGTTTTATGCGAAATGAGAACAGGGGTATCCATTGAGGGCCTCTCGCTCTGAGCCGGTATCCAACTCTTATGTCCGTTGAAGTGGGGAAATATACCGGATGTGAGTAAATCAACTCACTCATGCTGTGAGCTCAATCCAAACATGTACGTCAGCCTCCAAAGATGTCGGAAAATGTCGTTTTTGGAGGGTGACGTACATGTTCTGGACCCCTGGCATTCCAGCAACGCCATGCCCCCACCCAGTCCCGACCGTTTGCCGAGCAATAGGGTCGCAATCGGCGCCGAACATGTACTATGTACGGGCATTGTCCAAATCCGTAATCCAAAGGACCCCATCTTGCCCGTCGTCGCCGCTATGACCATTACCTCACATGCATCGGATGCCATGGTCGCCATTCCGTTTTGGCTCGAGATGTTCGCTGTTGTCGCTGCATCGATCTCGGGTGTGCTGGTTGCGCGCGAGCACAAGCTCGACCTGGTGGGCGCGGTCGCGCTCGCGGTGGTCTGCGGTCTGGGCGGCGGTCTTTTGCGCGATATGACGCTGCAGGTGGGCAACGTCTACATCCTCAACCAGCCGATGGCGCTGCCACTTTCCATTGCCACGGCAGCCATCATCTATATTTTCCCGGCAATCGTCGACAAACCCGAAAAACTCATTCCCCTGCTCGACATCATCTCGGTCGGCATCTACGCCGCCACTGGAGCAGACAAGGCGCTGGTCTACGGCTTTGCGCCGGCGGTGTGCATCATGATGGGCTTTTTCACCGCGGTGGGCGGCGGCATGTTGCGCGACGGCTTTATGGGCGTGGTTCCGGGCATTTTCCAACGTACTAACTTTTATGCCATCGCCGCCATCGCCGGATCGACAAGCTATGTGTGTCTCGTTATGAGCGGCATCATGAGCAATGTCGCCGCGCTGGTCGCATGCGTTGTCGTGACCATGGGTCTGCGCTGGCTCTCGCTGCGCTTTGACATCAAAAGCCCCACCGAAGAAGATATCGCGCGCTTCTTGCACCGTAAAAAGTAGACAGCACGGCACGACCCTTCGAAATGCAACCGAGAGGTTCTTTTAGAGCGCCCACGCGTTGGGTACCCTGTTAGATATATGCCGAGTATCTAACGAAGGATTCACTATGCCCTGCAATCAATTCCCGTTGACCCAGCGCCGTAAAGCATGGGGCCGCATCACCATCCTATTCGCGCTCATCGCGCTGGCGATCACCGTGCTTCCCACGGCGTCGTTCGCCGGCACGGACACCGCAGGCAACGTACTTGCGACCGACAATGACGCCAATCCGTCCGGCGTTGAGGGTGACCTGTACTGGGCCGGTCAGGCCCTCAACTTGGATGATGTGTCCATCGACCGCGATATCATCGCCGCGGGCGATACCCTCTCAATTCGCGACTGCACGGTGGGCGGCGCCATTCGTCTTGCGGCGCGCACGATTGATATCGCCCAGACCACGGTTGATGGCAGCGTGACCGTTGCTGGCCAGCATGTCGTTCTCAATTCCGACAGCACCGCCAACTGTTTCTACGCGATAGGCGAGACGGTTGCCTTGCGAGGCTCCACCAAGTCGGCAGCGCTTGCGGGCGATACGGTGACCATCGATGGCACCGTCGAGGGCGATGTCGAGGTTTGGGCCGACAAGCTCATCCTGGGCAAGAACGCCCATATCACCGGCACCGTGAACGCGCACGTCTCCGAGGACCCCGAGCGCGCCGCGGGAGCCGAGGTCGGCGCACTCAAGATCGACCGCACCGAGAACGAGGATACTTCCACCGTTAACGATGTCATCGGCGGTATCGTCGCCGCGGCACTCTCGACCTGCTTTGTCGCTCTGCTGCTCGAGCTCGTCTTTCCGCGTGCGACTGCCAGCGCCGCCGGTATGCTCCACCAGCGCCCCATGCCCCTGTGGGTGAGCGGTCTTCTGGGCACGATTGCTATCGTCCCCGCCGTCCTACTGCTAATTATCTCTATCGCTGGTCTGTCGCTTGCCGGAGCCCTCATGTGCGGTGTTATTGGCATCGCGCTGGTGTCGAGTGCCTTTGCAGGGTGCGCGATCGCGCGCATGGTCGGACACAGCCAGAACCGCTACGCCATGGCAGCCGCTGGTGGCGTAATCGCAGGCGCCCTCACGGGGCTTCCCCTCGTAGGCGGCTTCATCAGCGGCGTGGCCTTTGTCTTTATGCTCGGCTACATCATCCAAATCATCTGGCACAACGCCCACCTCAAGCCGCAGCAGCCGGCTAACACGCCAGAGCTTCCCACCGCTTAGCAGCCGATCACCACAAAGGGGCCAGGCACCTTTGTGGTGGTGCAAAGGGGTCAGGTTACTTTGCAACAACAAACGAGGCGGGGCACTCGGTCATATCGACCGGGTGCCCCGCTTTTCTTGGAGGGTTCTCTAGTAACTTTTTCAAAACCAATGATCATCAGGTCGGTAGGCCTGCGCGTCACTCATTACGGAGGCAGTACGCCAGTGAGCATGAAAGGCAATTATTTTTCACGACGACCGCCTCCCCGCTTGATGACGAGCCCGACAACAATAGCCGCCACTCCGATGGCAGCCAAAGCCGCCACCAGCACCAACGTTCTATCTCCCGTCGAGGGTATAAAGCCACGACTTGCTTCTTTGCTCGGGGTGTTGAGCACCGACAGCTCAATCGAACCCGTCCCGGCATCGGCGGTATCAACCCGCAGAGGGCTTTTGACCGACACGGTCACCTTGAGCTTCGCGGCCGCCACCTGCTTAGCGTCCAATCCCTCAGACGTAACCGTTACCGTTCGTTTGCCCTCAAAGGCGGTGTATCCCTTGGGAGCCGCGGCCTCCTCGACGGTGTAGACACCCGCGTCCACACCGCTCAATTCCGCGTGGCCGTCCGCGCCCGTGATGACGCACGCGTCAGCATCCGTCGACCACGAGCCGTCGGTCGTTAGGATGCGCCCGCGGTCATCGATGATGCGCAGTTTGGCACTCGCGAGCGGTTTATCGTCCGAGCTCGAGCGCTTGATGAGGCTGAGTCCCCAGGTATAGGCCGTGGCGTCATCACTCGGCGTATGGGTGAATCCGGCATCGCCGGACTGGTCGGCAAAGGGAGAGCGCGGGTAGCGCAGGTAGACCTCGTTGGGGTTGCCCTTCGCGATGCCGTGGTTGCATGCGCTGTTGAGCGGCGCGTTGTACACGGCGACCACGCGGGCGCCCGCGGTGAAGGCGTCGGCCCCGCCGAGCGCGGCGATGAGGTCGCCGGTGCGCACGGTGAAGGCATTGCCCTCGACCGAGACCTTGCACTGTGAAGTAATGTCTGTCCACCCTTTAGCCGGCGTCGAGTTGGTGTTGCCACCCTCACATGCGACGACGTCGAAGCCGCCGTCCGCGCCCGCCGCCACGTACACGCGCATGCTCGCGGCCACCTTGGAGGGGTCGAGCCCCGCACTCATGGTGTCGACGAACTGTACCGTATAGGTGTCGTACGCCGTGAGCCCCGCCGGGACCGTGGCCGAGAGGCGCCAGTACAGGTCGTCGGCAACCGTGGCGTCGGCGGCCTTCTGCCAGGCGGCGGTGCTGTCCTCCAGCACGTGTTTTTGGACCTTGGGGGTCGCCGCCTTGGGCTTGACGGTGACGGCGCTGCCGCCGACCAGGGTCATGATCGGCGCGGTGCCGGCCTCGCCCTGGGCGATGGCGTCGCCGTCGGCGACGATGAGCCAGTAGCCGCAGGGCAGCTCGGCCGCCGTGCCCGCGTTAAGGGCCACGGAAGTTGCGTCGGCATTGCAAATCGCGCGGGCAAGCTTTGCCGTCAGCGCGGTCGTCATATGCCCGTCGGCATTCATCCACTCGGCAGTCTCTTGCGCCGCCGATGCCGAGCCATCAAGCCCCGCATCATGAAGCACGGGAAGAACGGCTTGACGAACCGCGCCATTCGCCCACGTTACGTCAGTTGCAATTTTATGGCCAGCATCGTCATCATCGATAACTGTCGCCGAAAAGAGCTGGTACGCGTCATACCGCGTCGCGACTGTACCGTCCACCGTAATGGCACCGGTGTCGGCAGCACGAGCCGTCCTGGGCAGCATCGCAAAAGAGAACATAGCGACCGTAGCTATCGTTGCGACGGCCAACAAGCGGCACCAAAGCCTACTCACGGCGACCACCTCGATCTTGATCGCGATGGCGGTGAGCATGCATCCATGTCGCGGCAAAGCACAGCAGCGAAGCGCCAGCCAGATACGTCATAGTCAAGCCGGCACCGCCTGCCTCGGGAAGCGTGGTCGAGTATCTGTTGGTAAAAGTCGGCGGGGTCGAAGAGCCATTGTCATAGGTGACGGTGGCGACGAGATTCCTCTCACCGTTGTCCACCTTAACCGTAACCTTGTGCTGGGTCCTGTCGTAGGTGATGTGGTCCTTGACGTTGTTCTCGGCGCCCTCGGGGACGACCTCAGAGATGGTATAAGTATAGGTATCGGCCTTGTTGTAGTCGACGTTGAAGGAGACGTTGCCCATGGCATCGTTGGTCACCGTTTGGAGCACCCTGTCCTTGTCATCCTTGAGCGCGAACGAGAACTGACCTTCCTTGAACGTTCCGCCTGCGAGCACCTTCTCTGCGTTAATAACCGCCTTGCCCGTCATGCGGTTGTCGTAGACCCAGATCTCGTCCTTCTTTGTATCGTCGATGATCTCCGCACCGTCGACGATGTCCTTTGCCTTAGTTAGCGCAGCCTGATAATCCTTGTCGCTCGCGCTGCCCTTGAGCATGATCCACGTGGGATCGGCCTTGGCATAGCCAACAGGCGCCTTGGTCTCCACGAGCTGATAGAGCACGCAATTACTCATCTTCTTGTCGCTTGTGCCGAACGAGATTTTGCCGTTGGCGTCGGTGGGGACGTCGATCGCGGCCTCGTCAAACGGCGTTCTGGCGTTCTCTACATTTCCGTCATCCGCAACCTGGCCCATATCCACGCTGTAGAGTGTGAACTTCGCCCCCTCGAGCGTCGCGCCGACCTGCTGGGCGTCGTACTTGGTCATCGTGATGCTGTAGCCGTTGCCGCCCGCGCTGGCGGACGCATTTTGAATCTTCCATTTTTGCTCGTCGATCGCCGAACCCTCCGTCACCCCCGCAAGCTCGGCGGTGTTGGAAAGGGACACCTCTTCGCCGGGGTTTCCGGTCGGGATAACCTCATACTCGACCTTGAGGTATTTCCCGTCGGGCACCTCAAGAGTCAACTTCGTACACGAGCCAGATTCATCCTTGACTTGCTCCATCTTCGACGAATAGTCCTTATCAGCCAGCGGTGACCAGGCACCATTCACCTGCTCATAGACCTTAAGCGTCGACGGCACCAGCGCGCACTTGGCATCCATGGTATCGACGAGCTCAAGGAAGTCGGTGCCATTTTTAAGGGCAACGGCAGACTCGTTAACAAGAATGGTGTATTTGATGCGATTGCTATTGGCAACCTGCTCGCCGGACTTTTTGATGACGTTGTTCTTAATGATGACGTCACCTTTACCGGAATCGAACTGTTTAACTCCTGACCCCGCGCTGGCCTTGTTGGTGAACTTCACCTCGTTTGTGGAGGTATCGAGCTCACCGCGCTTGACCGCCGTCTTGTACGTGAGCTTTGCGTAGCCGGCATAGCTTTCAAGCTCAGTCGTGGGGATGGAGAAGGTGACCGTATTGCCGTTGCGGCTGACGTTGTCGGCGGCGAGCGTCCGACCCGTAACGACCTCCTTGGCCTCGCCTCCGCGATGAAGCCCCGTATGTTTATCATAGGGGTTCTGCACGAGCGTATACTTTGCGGAATTCGCAACATAGCTCATACCATCCGGAAGGCTATCAACGATATTCAGCGGTTTCCCGCCCAGCTTTCCAGCTCCATAGTATTCGAACTCGCCATTTGCGCCCTTATTACCCTTTTGGCGGTTTGCATACACCGTCCAGTCGACGATCCAGGCGCCCTTCTCATCCGAGCCGTCAACGGTATGCCAATCGAAGTTCTCAACCCAAGACACCTTCGACTCCGCTTCCGGCTTCTCGACCGCGGGCATCGTTTCTCGGTTGACAACGTACTTGATGGGTTCGGTGAACGGCCACTGTAGTCTCAGGCCCGGTGCTTCGACCGCTGCGAAGTTTGAGTACCAGCCCGACAGCGCTTCTGATGTGGTGTCGTAGGTGATAACGGCGTAGTCCTCGTTCTCGAGAGCGGCTTTCACGTTGTCGGTAACGATGATTTTGAGGTCGTAGTTTTTCTTTGTTTCATTACCCGGATAGCTGGTCGTTGGTCTCCAGTCGGTGCCCGGAACCAGCTCGGTATTGCCGATTTTAATGGTAATGGAGCTTTCGTCGACGCCAAGTTTCTGCGACCATGCCGACTGAAACGTGTCCTTCACCGTCACCTCGCCTGGATGGGCCGCATTGACGATCGCCTTCAGCGCGACCTTCGTCTCCCACGTCGCCCTGCCCGTCGTCGCCGCCTCATCGTATCTCACGAGCCTCTTGGTGATCGGCACAACACCCGTCAGCTGCGGCGTGAAACTGCCATCATCCGTACCGGAAACGGAACCTTTGCGCTCGATGGTCGCGCTGTTGCGCACGGTGTCGTACGAGCTCGTATCGTTCATCTTGGTGTGATAAACGATGCAGTAGGTGGCGTACTTATCCTCAAGGTTGTTCGGGAACGTATAGGAAAAGAAATTATCCTTAGGTTCAAGTTTTCTTTCACAAATCTTGACTCCGCTCGCCTCCGAGTCGCCTTTGTAAACCGTAAAGTTGCCCGTATACGTCTGTTTTCCGTCCAGATTATCGGTGAACATGTATCCGCTCATGTCGGCCTTGAGCTTGCCTTGGTTGAGCTTGACCGTCCACTTGATGTCCGACGGCGTGCCTGAGCCATTGGACTTCTTGATCATGTCATAGCCGAATGTAACAGGCTCAGCCGTAGCTGTTCTGTTATCGCTGTCGCTTGAGCCAGCCCAATTCCACGTTGCCTTATTCTCAGCTTTGATCAAATCGCCGCCGTTCGCGGCAACACCGCTCTTCAGCACCGTATCGTACGTGATCGTGTGGTTGCCCCGGGAAAGGTTGCCCAGGCTGTCGAGGGTTACGACCTGGCCGTCGATCATCGGCTGGGAGTCAAGCTTCTTGCCGTCGAGCTTGAAACTGTCGTTCACAAAGTCGAAGTTGTCGCCCAGCGTATCAGTGAAGCTAACGTCCGTAGCATACGACTCTACGGTAAGCGTAACAGTCCAGGTAACCTTGGCCACGCCATCTGCGCCCTGGGAGAAGGTCCCCGACTTCGTCCCCGTGACTTTGCCGTCCTTGATAGGGATTTTGATCGTTCCCACACCAGGGAACACGACAGATGCGTTGCCGCCTGAGCCGGTGCCCTTGTCTGCAAGCTCGAACGAGAAATTGGCTCCGACATAAATCTCCGCAGGGTTTGACGCAAGCCAGTTTTTGTCAAACGCAAAGATGACCTTATTGTCCTTAATCTTCCACGTGCCAGCCTTGGCGGCAGTGGCTTCCGAACCCTCCATGAGGTCGCCGCCGTCGTTGTCGTCAACGACAATGGTGTCGGGCAGCTTATAGACAGCGATGTTCTTCTCGGGCGTAGGCGCCTTGCCGGCGTTGAATTGTGCCGAGAAAGCTCCATAGAGCGTCGAAGTGGACGTTACGGGATCCTCGAGCTTTTGAGTATGGTGCTCATCGGTATACAGCCTGACATCAACCGTCGCCGTATCCCCATCGATCACAATCGGCGTCGGCGTCGTCGCATCCTCGGCGCGCACGGGGACGGCACCGTGAAAAACTGCGGCGGTGAGACTAATTAAAATGAAGATCAGGGCCGCCATACCAAGCGACCGTGAGTGGTGTGCGTCCATAGTTGTCCCTTAATTCCTACAACACAGTGTGGAATACGGCGAATCGTCGGATCGAACACAAGCCCCAACATCAACGAGAACCTACCTAGCGCATTGCAAGAACCCATTGGGGAGCGCCTTCTAAGACGGTTCGTCTATGCCACATGCATAAAATATAATATAGATACCAATCATGTAAGCCGCAGGTCAAGAGGTCTTTTAATTTAATACCAGTTGATATTTACCTGTTAACGGTTTTGCATTAAAGCAGTTATATTCTGTGGAATTGTGTATATGTTTAAACAACTTAACTTTGACCGGAAAGCCGATCGGAGGGATAGTCGCCCCAGCTGTGGTGCAAACTAACCCGTCCCCCTTGCACCAAAAAGGGCGCCGACCGCGATGGTCGGCGCCCTTTCTTGTAAAAGCTCTAGAGTCCAGCGCTTATTTGTTGACCTGGCCGGCGCGGACGGCAGCCTTCTTGCGGTCGGTGGCGTTGAGCAGACGCTTGCGCAGTCGGATGTTCTTGGGAGTGATCTCGACCAACTCATCGTCGGCGATGTACTCCAGCGCCTCCTCCAGCGAGAAGGTGCGAGGCGGCACCAGCTGGACGGAGATATCGGAGGTCGAGGAACGCTGGTTGCCCAGGTTCTTGGTACGCGCGATGTTGACGACCATGTCGCCGGCCTTGCTGCGCTCGCCCACGATCATGCCCTCGTAGCACTCGGTGCCCGGCTCAACAAACAGCTGGCCGCGCTCCTGCAGCGTACCCAGAGCATAGGCAACGGCCTTCTCGGTGGTCATGGAAATCATGGCGCCGTTCTGGCGGTTGCCGATCTCGCCGGCGTAAGGACCATACTCCAGGAAGGTGTGGTAGAACACGCCCTCGCCGTGGGTAACGTTCATGATGCGGTTCTTAAGACCCATAATGCCGCGGGTCGGGATCTTAAACTCGAGGTGCGTCACGATGCCCGAGGTATCCATGCTCGTCATGATGCCGCCGGAGGTACCGAAGACCTCAACGACCTTGCCCGAGTACTCGTCCGGGCACTCGACGACGGCCTGCTCGACAGGCTCCATCTTGTTGCCGTTCTCGTCCTTCTTAAACAGAACGCGGGGACGGCCGACCTGGAACTCAAAGCCCTCGCGGCGCATGGACTCCATCAGGACGGACAGGTGCAGAATGCCGCGACCCGAGACCTCGACGCCGCTCTTGTCCTCGAGCTCCTCGATCTTCATGGTCACGTTGTTCTCGGCCTCGTTGAACAGGCGCTCCTTGAGCTGACGGGCGCCCACGATGTCGCCGTCGCGACCGACGAGCGGGGAGGTCGAAGCCTCAAAGACGATGGACAGGGTCGGCGGGTCGATCTCGATGGGCTCGAGCTCAACGGGGTTCTCGGGGTCGGTGTAGACATCGCCGATATCGGTGCGGTCAATACCCACGACAGCGGCGATATCGCCGGCGCCGACTTCCTGGCACTCGGTGCGGCCCAGGTAGTCGAAGGTAAAGAGCTGTTTGACGGTAGCGGTGGCGCTGGAGCCGTCGTTCTTGACAACCAGGATCTGGTCGCCCTGGTGGATGGTGCCGGAGTATACGCGACCGATGCCGATACGGCCAACGAAGTTGGAGTGGTCAATAGTCACGCACTGCATGGCCAGCGGGGCGTTCTCGTCAACCTCGGGCGCGGGCATGTCGTCGATGATCATATCGAGCAGCGGGTACATGTCCATGTTGCCATCCTCGGGATCGAGGCGGGCAAAACCATTCATGGCGCTGGCGTAGACCACGTGCTCCATGGCGAACTCGAGCTGGTCGTCGGTGGCACCCAGGTCGGCCATAAGGTCCAGGCAGTCGTTGTAGGCCTTCTCGGGGTTGGCGCCCGGACGATCGATCTTGTTGATGACGATCATGATCTTAAGGCCGGTGTCGATAGCGTGACGCAGCACGAAGCGGGTCTGGGGCATGGGGCCCTCAAAGGCGTCGACCAGCAGCAGGGCGCCGTCGGCCATACGCAGCACGCGCTCGACCTCGCCGCCAAAGTCGGCGTGGCCCGGGGTGTCGATGACGTTGATCTTGACGTCCTTGTACTCGATAGAGATGTTCTTGGCGAGAATCGTAATGCCGCGCTCGCGCTCCTGGTCGTTGGAATCCAGAACGCGGTCCTCGACCTGCTGGTTGGCACGGAAGGCGTCCGTGGCACGCAGGAGCTTGTCGACCATCGTCGTCTTGCCGTGGTCGACGTGGGCGATGATGGCAATGTTCCTCAGATTGTCTACGCGCATGTAGTTCCCCTATCTTCTATCTATATACAACCGGCACGCGTATGCGACCCGCCCAGCGATACAACGCTCGGCGGGAATATTGAGCCTTTTACCGAAAACTCGTTTATTTTAGCGATTTTAGATGAGAGGGGTTTCCTCACCTGCAGGTTCAGGGTCGCTCCACATAAAACCATCGCCGGCGCCCATGCCCTCATACAGCACATATGCCGAAAAACCGCTCTCGAGCGTGGTTTCGAAGAAGCTTACGAGCAGGGCATCGTGATAGCCGCCGTCAATCTCGACACAACCGGTGTAGCCGATGGCATAGCGGGCAATGCGGCCCAGGCCCTCGTCCTTAAGACCCATCTTGTGCTCGGAGATAAAGTTGGTGGCCGCCTCCAGGCACGCCTCTTCGCCGTCCTCGTCGAGCGCCGCCAGATATCGGTTGGAAGCAGCGTCCTCGATCGCCACAACTACGCCCGGATTCTCGCCGGCGGCAAGGTCGTCCAAGAACGCACCAATCAGGTCACACACCATGGCGTCGAGCTCGGCGGAGACGTTACCGGCGTCCTGCATATCCTGTGCCATCTTTAGACCTTCCCATCGAGTCTGGCGTCGTTACAGTTCTTGTGCCTCGGCGGCGATCCTGGCAGCAGCGTCGCGGGCGCGCATCATATCCATTGCGCGCTTGTCGAGCACCTTGATCTGACTGGTCAGCATTACCGCATCGACCACACCCCAGATCACGAGGCCCGTAGAGATCGAAAACCCAAGCGCACCAACTGTACCACGAAGGCGCGAGCAGATTGCCGCGACAAGGGCGGAGACGACAACCATCTTGATAAACGAACCGCGGCGCTCGCGAAGCGTGCGGGCCTGCGTCACATAGGCAATGCGAGCCGCCTCAGAAGCCTCCGAGCGCATCTGGGCCTCACGCGCAATGGTCGCCGCCTCAGCCGACATACCGCCGGCCATCAGCGAACGCCCCGCATCCTGGCCGCCCCGCATTTAGAAGTCATCGGGGGAGAGCGTGTGGACGAACTCGTCGAACTTCTCGAACTCCTGCTCGTCGTCAACTTCCTCGGCATGGGCAGAAACGGTGCCCAGGCGATTCATGATGTCGTCCTCCACAAACATGGGAGCATTGCTGCGCACGGCAAGGGCAATGGCATCACTGGGGCGGGCGTCAATCTTGTGCTCGTCACCATCGGCCAGTACGACGATCGTCGCGTAGAACACCGGCGGCTCGGCGCGAACGATCTCGATGCGCTCGAGCTTGGCGCCCAGGGCGCTAACAGTATCGAGCAGAAGGTCATGGGTAATCGGGCGCTCGGCGCGGCCGCTATCGATGCCGCGGCTAATGGCAGCAGCCTCAAACGAACCAGTCTGAATGGAAAGGGAACGCAGTGGCGCGGGCGAGTCCGACTTGCCGCAGCGCTCACGAAGCACGATAAGCGATGGCACGGGACCGGCGGCCATGACGATGGTCTCTATGTCGACACGAACCATGGAACACCTCCGGTACGTAGCGGTTAACACACGGCAGGGTCGCCGCATTGAATAGCTATACTACCCAATCTTTCGCACAGCACACAAAACCAAAATGAGATTTATCGCAGACAAGAAAAAAGCCCCGAGGCAATGCCCCAGGGCTCTTCAAAGTTTTGATGGTGGACCTGACAAGATTCGAACTTGTGACCTCCCGGTTATCAGCCGGACGCTCTAACCAACTGAGCTACAGGTCCATCATGGTGGAGGTTAGGGGGATCGAACCCCTGACCTCAGGCTTGCAAAGCCCGCGCTCTCCCAGCTGAGCTAAACCCCCACGGAGACAGTAATAAACACCCCAGCGGCGACTCGGCTCTCGCTGGGGTGTTTATTGCGAAAGAAAGTGGTGGACCTGACAAGATTCGAACTTGTGACCTCCCGG
>URYA01000014.1 GCA_900551975.1 uncultured Collinsella sp.
GCCCCCGTTGATGCGGGACGCCACCGTGCCGTTAAACGTCGCACCAAGCGTGCGGTGATGGACCGCATGGGCTACGACGAGGTGGCGCGCATCAGTGCCTACGTCGACCCTGCCCTTGCCCGCTCCGAGCTACGTCCGGCGGTGGAAGCGGCGCTCAACGTGGAAGAGCCGACCGACTTGGCGACGCCTGAGCGTGAGACCATCATCGACGAGATCCTAGATGATGTGGTGGGCTTGGGACCGCTGCAGCCGCTCATCGAGGACGACACCGTTACCGAGATCATGATCAACGGCTGCCACTCGGCTTTCTTTGAACGCGGCGGCGTCTTGTACCCCATCGAGCATGCGTTTGAGGATGATGAGCAGATCCGTGTGCTTATCGACCGCATCATCTCGCCACTTGGCCGCCGTATCGACGAGCGCAGCCCCATCGTCAACGCCCGCCTCAAGACGGGTTATCGCGTCAACGCGGTGATTCCACCCGTGGCGATCGATGGGCCAATCCTCACCATCCGTAAGTTCTCGGACCGTATCTGTTCGTTGGACGAGCTTGTGGGGTTGGGGTCACTGCCGCTTTGGTATGCGCAGCTGCTGTCGTGCGCGGTGTCGCTGCGACAGGACCTGGCGGTTGCGGGAGGCACGGGATCTGGTAAGACCACCCTGCTCAACGCGTTGTCATGCGAGATTTCCACCGGCGAGCGCATCGTGACGATCGAGGATTCCGCCGAGCTCAAGTTTGCACATCACCCACACGTTGTTCGTCTGGAGGCGCGTGAGGCGTCAATCGAGGGCGAGGGTGCGGTGACGATTCGCGACCTGGTGACCAATGCTCTGCGTATGCGCCCCGACCGCATCGTCGTGGGCGAGGTACGCGGTGCCGAGTGCTGCGACATGCTGCAGGCCATGAACACGGGCCACGACGGGTCGCTCACCACACTTCATGCGGGTTCCGAGCAGGAGACCGTGGTGCGTCTGACGTTGCTTGCACGTTATGGCATCGATCTGCCGAGCGAGCTCATCGAGGAGCAGATTGCCATGGCGCTCGACGGCATCGTGATGTCCGAGCGTCATGCAGATGGCAGGCGCTTTGTGGCCTCATATTCGGGGGTTCACCGCGGCGCGTCGGGCGGTGTTGAGCTCGAACGCTACGTGACGTTCGATGCCGCCGAACGCACCTGGACGCTCGACCGCGAGCCGCCGTTTATTGCGGAGGGCTTGCGGTCGGGAACGCTCACGCAAGAGGAGGTGGACGAATGGAGATCGCTATGCCCCTCGTCGTAGGGGGGTTGGCGGGGCTTTCTGTCGCGATGGCGTGTGGGGCAGAGCCTCGTGTACCGCGGATGCCGCCGGCGGAGCTGGCGCGCCAGACGCTCGAATCGATGGCGGAGAAGTTGCCCCGTGAGTTGGCGGAAAACGACCTGCTGACAAAGATTGCCCGCTCGTGGGCGTCGCTGATCCCCGCAGATCGCCTTGGACTTGCTATTGAGGATAACGCGGCTCGTCTGGCATTTCTGCTGCTGTCGAGCGGTATCTGCAGCGTTTTGCTGGCCGTTGCGTCGTTGTCGCCCATCGGCTTTGTCTTGGGGCTGGCGGCGCCGTTTGGCGTGGGCGCCGCGCGTGACACCTTTGATCGCCGGCGCGAACAGCATGATGTAGAAGAGGCCATGCCCGAGGCATTCACGGCGTTATCCATGTCGCTTGCCTCGGGGCATTCGCTGGCACAGGGCATGCGCTTTGTGGGCGCCCATGCGCAAGAGCCGGTGCATACCGAGTTTTTGCGGGTGGCGGCGGCAATCGATTGCGGTATCTCGGCGACCGACGCACTCGATGACCTACTCGTTCGCATCGATGCCCCCGGCCTTTCGCTTGTCACCTTGGCGCTCAAAGTATCGCAGCGTACCGGGGCTCCGCTTGCCGGCTTGCTGTCCGAGGCGTCGAACATGGTGGGTGAGCGCATTGAGCTCAAACGCCGTTTGGACGTTAAGACGTCACAGGCGCGTATGTCGGCACACATGGTCGCGGCGATGCCGGCGGGCATGTGCGCGGTACTGGCTTTGCTTTCGGCAGACTTTCGCCGCGGTCTTGCGACGCCTGCCGGTGCGGGCGCTGTGGTGCTGGGCCTTGCCCTCAACGTCGTTGCCTTGGTGGTTATCCGGCGCATTATGAGGGTGGAGCTATGAGCGCCCTGGTCGGGGCCGCGGCTTGTCTGTGTGCCCTGAGTGTATTTGCCGCGACAGGTTTGGAGCGTGCGGATGCTCGCAAGATTGCAGAGACGTGCAAGCGTGAAGCGGTACTGGTCATTGCTGCGGGCTACTCGGTGATTGATACCCTGGCTGCGCGAATGAAGGGCGCGATTGGGACGGGCGGCCCGGCGCGGGTGTCGCTCGGTGAGGTGTCCGAGATGATCGACGTGGTGCGCCTGGGGCTTTCTGCCGGCCTTTCGTTTGACGCGGCGCTCGAGATTTTCTGTGCCAATCGTCGGTCGGTGCTGGCCGTTCGTCTTGAACGGGCCTGCATGGCGTGGCAGGTGGGCGTGGGGATGCGCGAGGCCGAGCTGTTAGCTGCCGCGCGTGATTTGGACGTGAGGGCGCTCGAGACTTTTGCCATCACGGTGGGGCAGGCGCTTGCCCTGGGCGCTCCGCTGGCCGAGACGCTGGCTGCTCAAAGTCGCGAGATCCGTGCGGCCCATCGCGCCGCAGTCGAGCGCGAGATCGAGCGCGCACCGGTCAAGTTGCTGATTCCCACCGGCACGCTCATCTTGCCGGCGTTGCTTCTGTCCATATTGGGCCCGCTGCTGGGAGCAGGCGGGATGATGTAGGGAGGAATACATGAACACGATGACCGACATTGCGGGCAAGGCTTGGAGCTGGGCTTTTTGCCGGACAATCCGCGCTCGCCAGCGTGCCAAGGCGCTGTTGCGGGAGGAGAGCGCGCAGGGCACTACCGAATACGCCATCTTGGTCGGCGTGCTCGTAGTGATCGCGATTATCGCCATCGTTGCGTTTAAGAGCAAAGTCGAAGAACTATGGAACGCGATCAAAGACGGCATCAACAGCCTGTAGGAGGCAGGCGGCCTGTCGGTTCGTCGCTGGTGCTCGTCTGTTTGCTCGTGGCAATAGCGGTGACGCTTTGGGGGCTGGGTGTTGCGCGGCAGCAGTGTCCAGGCGCTGCTGCCGATTTGGGGTCGGGCTTGGCGGCGGCGTCACAAGAGGAAGGCGCGGGAGATATGGGCGGTCAGAATGCCGCCGTCACGGCTCGGACCTTTTTGCAGGCGCTCGACGAGCGGGCGGCCAACGCGACGGAGCCGTCTGCAGACAACGCGATTGCGGTTCGGCTCGCATGGTCCGAGGACCGGCCGATGACCGAGGCGGCGGCAGACCTGTTGCGCGCCTACCGCGAGGTGCCCACGGCCCAGCTCGCCCTGAGCGGCTATCTCGATATTAAGGGCAACGTATGGGGCGCCATCGTGCGCGATGGGCGAGGCTGGGTCGACATGGTGACGGTTGCTGCGGATGCCGGCGATGCCTCGTGCCGCCTGCGTGCCGTGCGCTTGGTCCCGCGGACAACGAGCTCAAAGGAGGGGTCGTGAAATGCATGATGTCCTGCGTGAGGAATCTGCCCAGTCGACCGTCGAGTACGCCATTGTCACCGTGGCGCTGTTATCGATCGTGCTGGCGATCGCGGGGCTTTGGCGCGCTGGCACCGATGGGCGCTTGTCGGCACTGGTCGAGCGGGCGGCGTCCCATGGCGTCGCCCCATCGTCGGTTATCGATGCTGCTACGGGCGCTAAGGACATCGCACTGTATTGATATCGCGTGCGAGGATCGGGCGCAGTCTACGGTCGAGGCCGCCTTTTTGCTGCCGACGTTTTTGACGCTTATCTTGCTCGCGTTGCAGCCGGTGTGCCTGCTCTATACGCGCGCAGTCATGGAGTCTGCCGCCGCCGAGACCGCGCGGCTTATGACCACGACGACGGTGGAGGACGACGATGACCTTAAGGAGTTCACTCGCCGCAGACTTGCCGCGGTGCCCAACGTCTCGATTTTTCATGCCGGCGGGCCGCTGTCGTGGGATATCGAGTTGGGGCGGGCCGGTGCCGGCGGCGTTTCGTCCGTGTCTGTTGCCGGCGAGGTTAAGCCGTTGCCTGTGATCGGTGCGTTTGCGCAGGCTATGGGTGGTAACGCCGAGGGCGGCTACGTTGAGCTCAAGGTCGATGTCTCGTATCAATCACGTCCCGAATGGCTGGAGGGAGATTATGATTTGTGGATTGCTGCATGGGATTAAGCGTTTCTGGTCTAGACGCGTTTTGACGCGCCGTCCGAGCTGCCATCGCAAGCGAGGCGGCTTTATGGGCCGCGCCGGTGTTGATCTGTTTATCGAAGACGGCGCCTATACCACGCTTTCTTCTGCCGTGGTCATCCTAGTGGTGCTCACGTTGTTGTTTTCGTCGACCGCGGCGATATGGAGCATGTCGCGTGCCGGTGATACTCAGGTGGCGGCCGATAGCGGCGCGCTGGCGGGTGCCAACGTAGTGTCGTCCTATCACACGGCTGCCACGGTGGTTGATGCGAGCATCTTGAGTTTGGGCCTGGCGGGGTTTGCCACGATCGGGACGGGCCTGGTCGCCATCCTCATCCCGGGTGCCGAACCAGTTGCCGGCAATATGGTCGACACCGGGATTGAGATCATTAAAACGCGCAACAAGTTTGCCAAAAGCGCATCGGAAGGCTTACAGAAAATCGAGACGGCTCTGCCGTATCTGATCGCCGCGCGTGCCACGCAGGCGGTGTCGGCGCAGGATACCGATAGTGTGACCTATACCGGTACGGCGCTTGCCGTGCCCAGGACATCCGAATCGGACTTCGCCGCGCTCAAAGGGTCAGAGATCTCGACCGATACCATTAAAGACACATCAGATGATTTAGAGCGTGCGGCCGAGGAGCTGCGGAAGGCTTCTGAGGACACGGCGAAGGCTAAAGAGCGCGTTTGGCTGGCGGATTGTGGCGGGTCTGACAAGGGCTCGGTCAGCAGCTGTTCTTGCATGTGGGAGCGTGTGAAAAGTCTAACGGATCTCTCTGGTGCTCAAAATCCGCATTACGTTTCGAGCGTTACGTGGGAACCGCAAGTGGCGCTCGATCGCGCGAAGGCCTACTATCGCCAGCGCCTGGCAAATGAGAAACCGCTTGGCGAGGGTCCGGAAAAACAGGCAGATTCTGCTGCACGAAAGGTGTTCTTCGCTTATGCGAGCGAAGAAGTCGAGCGGGCATATATAACTGAAAAGGACGGCAAAGTTTCCGCCCGCATCCCTTTCCTTCCGCGAAATCCAGATGAGGCGCGGACGACTGAACTCTATACCGATGCGCGTTGGCCCACGAGTGAAGTAGATAAAGTTACCTATTTGCATTATGGGACTGACTGTCCAAATTACAAAAAAGGAAAGCCGGGTGGGCTGGCATCCGTCGCAGATTTTGACGGTCACGAAACGTGTAGCGAATGCCATTTCGGTGTGTCGTCTTTAGGGTACGTTGCGATTGCAACGACTTCTGTCGAAAGGGGCTTCGAGTACCACTTCGATAAGTTCAAAGAGGCCCTGGAAGACTACGTCGAATGCCGCAACAAAGAGCTTGAGCTCATGTGTCAGACCGAGGACGAGGCTGACCGTGCCGGCAATGCGTTTGACCAGGCCATCAAGGGGCTTTCGGGCGAGCGTCCGCGTATCGCTCCGCCCGGTCGCAACGGCGTGGTCGCATTTGCAGTTTCGGGTGACATTACCAGCCCCGATCAACTTAACTCCTCGTTTAACACGGCAGTCAGGCTTGGCGATCGCGGTGCTATCTCTGCCGCGGTGCTGGCGCCCGATGAGGCGACGGCGCAAAACAACGTGCTTTCGCGATTTTTCTCGACATTGAAGGAACGCTCGGGCGGCGTTGCCGGCGTGCTCGACGGCGTCATGGATGTTTGGGGACGGCTGCTTGTGGGATACGGTGATATCCAAGGTTCGGCCGACGAACTTATGGACGAGATGATTAAGGGCCTAGGAGGGGGCAGCGGCGCGTTGGGCTCCATCGCATCGTGGCTCGGCGATACCGTTTCGGCGTCCGTGGCGGCGTTGGGTCTGGAGCCGTGCGACTTGCGCCTGCGAAAGCCGGTGCTGACCGATTCCGCCAACGTCATTAAGAGTCCGGGGTCTGACATTGCTGGTCTCTCTCAAGCGCAAGACAAACTGCGAAATATTCCGTTGGGCGTGACCGATCCCAAGGCGCTTTGCGAGGCGTTGGAATATCAAGTCGAACGCACCATCAGCGGCACGGTGTTTACGCTTGCAGAGATTCCGCTGCCCGGCGGCGGTTCCATTCCACTTACCGTCGATGTCGCCACGCTGGTTGGCGCTCTGGGCGGTGGGTCGTAATGAGTATTCGCATACGTCTGCGCGAGGAGCGCGCCCAAGCGACGGTGGAGATGGCAGTGGTTACGCCCGTTTTGCTGGTGCTGGCACTCATCGTGTACAACGTCATGATCTTTGCCAGCGCTGTCGCGCGCTTCGACCGCGTGGTGCCCGACATCGTGTTGGCGCATGCCGTGGCGCCGAGCGGGGAGGGCGACGAAAGCTCTGCCGATGCCTCGGCGACGGTTCAGACTCAAATTCTGAATGCCATGGAAGGCTATGACTTGCAGATCGAAGTGTCGAGCGAGCAAGGCGCGGAGGCATCGGATGGTGGCCTGCTCTCCCTATCCGGTACGTTTAGGACCTACACATGCACCATGCACTATGAGCCGTGGCCGACTTCTCTCGGCATCGCTGGCGTTCCGCTGGGGGCGCCGACAACGTTGTCGCACGAGCGCGCGGTGACGGTCGATCCATGGCGTCCGGGGGTGGTCATGTGACCGCGGTCTCGTCCTACATCGCCTACGCGCGGGCACTCAACAGGCTGGGTTGGACGCCGGCCGAGTTTGCGGTGGCGGAGTCGTTTGTCGTGCGCCTGCGCGGTATGCTGGGACGGCGTCCGGTTGCCGCCAACGGCCTGCCGCTTGTCATGGCGTTTCCGCACTGTTCCTCGGTCCACACGTGTTTTATGGCCTATCCCATCGATATCGCCTTTATCGACGCACGCGGCAATATCCTCGCGCGCTACGAAAACGTTCGTCCTTGGCGCATGTGCTCCCACCCAGGTGCCTGGGCCGTACTAGAGCGTCCTTCAATCATTGTTTCGACCCCTGCTCTCCAACGCGTGCCGGCTTAAGGGACTGAGCGAAAAACTTCTTGCTGCCGGCTGATGCCTCTGACGTGCCGATTTATAGAACCGAGGCTGTGTTCAAAAACTTTTTTAAAATTCTCGGTTGACCGGAACGCGTCCTTGGTTATACTAATCAAGCCTTGAAACAAGGCACACCTCAAATGGCTGGGTAGCTCAGTTGGTAGAGCAGAGGACTGAAAATCCTCGTGTCAGGGGTTCGATTCCCTTCCCCGCCACCTTGAATTGACTAGGACCTCTGCAAAGGGGTCCTTTTCTTTTATGTAGAGTTCCGCGAAAAATGCATCCCAGAATTGGGCTTTAGAGCGGGGTGCGCTTTCCGGCGCTTGCTTCCGACGTGCGTGCACATCTTGGCGCACTAGCTCGGGCCCGCCCCAGACATTCCTCCCGCTTTTGCGCCACTTTGCAGACCGTTCGGTCGTCTGTCCGCACGCGCGGGTATACTCAAAACGATACTTTTCCTATGCAATACGATGCAGGCTCGACCTGCACGATCCGAAGGGGGCAGTGATGGAGAGGATACTCGGCGTTAATCTCTCTGGCTGGTTTATTCCCGAGCCTTGGGTGACCCCGTCGCTATACGCGGCGACCGGTGCATCCAACGCGGCCGAGCTGCAGGAGGCCATGGGCACCGCCGCCTATAATGAGCGCATGCGCCGTCATTACGAGACGTTTGTGAGCGAGGACGATTTTCGCCGCATGGCGCAGATCGGCCTCAATGCCGTGCGTCTGCCGGTGCCCTGGTATGCCTTTGGTTCGCAGGAGTCCGATGCGTCCTACATCTCGGTTGTCGACTACATCGACCGTGCAATTGAGTGGGCTGCCAAGTACGACATCCGCGTGCTGCTCGATCTGGCGACTGTGCCCGGTGGCCAGGGCGATTCCAATGATTCGCCCACCACGCCAGAGGCTGTTGCCGAGTGGCATTCGTCCACCAACGGCCGTCATGTGGCACTCGACGTGCTCGAGCGCCTGGCCGATCGCTACGGCGAGGCCGAGAGCCTGCTGGGCATTGAGCTGCTGGACACGCCGCAGATGAGCGTTCGCAAGAGCCTCTTTGCCATGACGGATGGCATTCCGGCCCACTACCTGCGCAATTTCTATCGCGATGCCTATGAGCTCGTCCGTTCGTATATGCCCGAGGATAAGATTGTCGTCTTCTCGTCGTCGGGTCATCCCAGCGAGTGGAAGCATTTTATGCGCGGCGCCAAGTACAAGAACGTCTACATGGACCTTCACCTGTACCATTACCGCGACGAGTATGCGCTTGACATCACGAGCCCCCGCGGGCTGACGACGGCGATTTCGCGTAACAAGCGCGAGCTTAAAGAAGCGATTTCGACAGGGTTCCCCGTGCTGGTGGGCGAATGGTCGGGCGCGGCGATCTTTGCCAACTCGTCGGTTACGCCCGAAGGCCGCAATGCCTACGAGCGCGTGTTTATCGCCAACCAGCTGGCTTCGTTTGCGCCGGCTGCCGGCTGGTTCTTCCAAACGTGGAAGACCGAGAAGCGCATTGCAGCATGGGACGCCCGCGCGGCGCTCGGTACGCTCGAGCGCGGCATGATTGAATAGGTTGATATGACGCAAAACAGCGCCCATACGGGCAAACTCTATGTGGTCGGCACGCCCATCGGCAACCTGGGCGACCTGTCCCCGCGCGTTGGCGAGGCGTTTGCCGCCGCCGATGCCATCTGCTGCGAAGACACGCGTGTGACGTCAAAGCTGCTGATGCACCTGGGCATTTCCAAGCCGCTTGTCCGTTGCGACGAGAATGTGATCGCCAGCCGCGCCGCCGGCCTGGTCGACCGTCTGCTGGCGGGGGAGACCCTCGCCTTTGCCTCGGACGCCGGCATGCCGAGCGTGTCCGATCCCGGCCAGGCGCTGGTCGAGGCGGCGCGCGAGGTTGATGTGCCCGTCGAAGTTATTCCCGGGCCCTCTGCTTGCGTCACGGCGCTCGTTTCGTCCGGCATTCCCTGCGAGCATTTTTTCTTTGAGGGCTTTTTAGGCCGAAAGCACGGCGACCGCGTGCGCCGTTTGCAGCGCCTTGCCGTGGTGCCCGGCGCGCTCATCTTCTACGAGTCTCCACATCGCGTCGTGGCGACGCTCGAGGCCGTGGTGGAGGTCTTTCCCCAGCGTGAGGTTGCCGTCTGCCGCGAACTCACCAAGCTGCACGAGGAAGTCTTGCGCGGACCCGCCGCCCAGCTTGCCGAGGAGCTGCGTGCTCGCGGCGAGGTAAAGGGCGAGATTGCGCTGGTCATCGCGCCGCCGAACGAGGATGAGGAGGCCGGCATCGCGCCGGTTGGCGCCGCGGCAGCGGATCCCGACGAGGCCCTGCGCGCGGATATCCGCGCCGCGCTCGAGGAGGGGGAGCCCGCGTCTGCGGTGGCCAAGCGCCTGTCTCAGAAGTATTCGCGCCGCAAGCGCGATGTCTATGCCATGGTGCTCGATATGCAATAGATGGAGGATATCCAGCCCTTGCGCTAGAATCATCCTCTGTATGCAATGTTTTTCTGGAGGACAAACCCCATGGATCAAAGCAAGCCTTCGTTCTTTATCACGACGCCCATCTACTACGTCAACGCCGATCCGCACCTGGGCACGGCTTATTCCACCATCATCGCCGACGTTCAGGCTCGCTATCGCCGTTCCGTCGGCTATAACGTCAAGTTCCTGACCGGCATGGACGAGCACGGCGAGAAGGTCGCCGAGGCCGCAGCCAAGCACAACATGACGCCGCAGGAGTGGACCGATAGCCAGGCTCCGCACTTCAAGGAGCTTTGGAGCAAGCTCGAGATTTCCAATGATGACTTCATTCGCACCACCGAGCCGCGCCAGCACCATGCCGTGCAGTACCTGTGGGAGCGCATGAAGGAGTCCGGCTACCTGTATAAGGGCAGCTACGACGGCTGGTATTGCGTGCCTGACGAGACCTACTTTACCGATACGCAGGTCCAGAAGGGCGACGAGGAGTACGGCAGCGTCGGCCAGCACCTGTGCCCCGACTGCCACCGTCCGCTTGAGCGCGTGCAGGAGGAGTCCTACTTCTTTAAGCTTTCCGCCTTCCAGGACAAGCTGCTTAAGCTCTATGACGAGCATCCCGACTTTGTCGAGCCTGCGTTTCGCATGAACGAGGTTCGCAGCTTTGTCGAGGGCGGCCTTAACGACCTTTCCGTGAGCCGTACGAGCTTTGACTGGGGCATTCAGGTCCCGTTTGACGAGGGTCACGTGACCTACGTGTGGTTCGATGCGCTGCTCAACTATATGACGGCCGTCGGCTACGGTGTCGACACCGACGAGGCGCGTGCCGAGCTGGCCTATCGCTGGCCCGCGCAGTTCCACATCGTGGGTAAGGACATCATCCGCTTCCACTGCGTCATTTGGCCCGCCATGCTCATGGCCATCGGCGAGGCCCTGCCCGAGCACGTCTTTGCCCACGGCTTCCTGACCGTGCGCAATGCCGAGACCGGCAAGGCCGAGAAGATGTCCAAGAGCCGCGGCAACGCCATCGCTCCGCAGGACGTTATCGACATGCTGGGCGTCGAGGGCTATCGCTACTACTTTATGACCGACGTCGTCCCCGGCACCGACGGTGCCATCAGCTTCGACCGCATGGAGCAGGTCTACAACGCCGACCTGGCCAACAGCTGGGGCAACCTCATCTCGCGTTCGCTCAACATGAGCGGCAAGTATTTTGACGGTTGCGCGCCCGCCAAGCCCGCATCGTTCGATGCGTTCGACAACCCGCTGGCAAAGATTGCCGACGGTTTGGTCGAGCGCTACATGGCCAAGATGGACGTGCTCGATTACGGTGGAGCCAAGGACGAGGTCATGGAGCTCATCCACGCCGCCAACCACTACATCGAGGACTCCGAGCCTTGGGCACTTGCCAAGGACGAGGCCAAGGCTGACGAGCTGGCGTTTGTGATCTACAACCTGCTCGAGGCCATCCGCATTGCCGCTCACCTGCTGATGCCGCTCATGCCCCAGACTTCTGCCGAGGCTCTGCGCCGCCTGTCCTGCGAGGACGAGGCCGCGAGCGACGACCTCAAGGGCATTTGCGCTTGGGGCCTGCTTGCTGGTGGTCAGCCCGTCGAGAAGGGCGATCCGCTGTTCCCGCGTCTGGCGTAGAGACCGCGCGAGCGCCATATCGGCAATTTGCTGTTTAGCTGTAAGGGCATGGCCACCACGGTCCATGCCCTTTTGTTTCAAGACGCCGCCATCATGCTAAGGAGGCAACCATGACAACTTCGCCTTTGGCAAACCCCACGGCCACCAGGGAGCTGCTAGAGGAGTTTGGCCTTGCGACCAAGCATCGCCTGGGCCAGAACTTTCTAATCGACAATCATGTGATCGAGCGTATCTGCGAGCTTGCCGAGCTTGCAGGTGACGAGCGCGTACTCGAGGTGGGTCCGGGTTGCGGTACGTTGACACTTGCGTTGCTGCAGGAAGCGGCGTGCGTTACGTCCATTGAGGCCGATCCTGAGCTCGAACCGGTGCTCGACGCCCACGCCGCCGACTATGCCAACTTCCGCTTTATCATGGGCGACGCGCTTAAGGTGGGCCCGGAGCAGATTGAGCAGGCTGCCGGCGGCGAGCCCACGGTATTTGTCGCGAACTTGCCCTATAACGTGGCGGCGACGATCATCCTGCAGTTCTTCCAGACGATGCCCGCGCTCAAGCGCGCCGTCGTCATGGTTCAAAAGGAGGTTGCCGATCGCATTGCCGCAGTGCCGGGTAACAAGACCTATGGCGGCTATACGGCAAAGCTCGGCCTGTATGCGCAGGTGACGGGTCGCTTTGAGGTGCCGCCGCGTTGCTTTATGCCGGCGCCGCACGTGGACTCGGCCGTCGTGCGTATCGACCGTGTTGACGGCGTGGTGCCCGAAGGACTCGATTGCGAATTTGTGGCCCACGTGATTGATGCTGCATTTGCTCAGCGTCGCAAGACCATCCGCAATTCCATGAGCGCCAACGGCTTTGCCAAGGACGTGCTCGATGCCGCCTTTGAGGCTTGCGGTATCGCATCCACCACGCGCGCCGAAACGCTTGATGTTGCCGACTTTGTCCGCCTGGCCCAGGAGCTAATCCATGACGCTTAATGCCGAACGCGTGACGTTTACCAAGAAAAAGAAGACGGTTGCTTGTCCCGTGCCCTTGGCGCCGCTTGCCGACACGCATGCACATCTGCTTTCGTTCTGGGGCAAGGATGTGCCCGAGACGCTCCTGCGTGCCAAAGCCGCGGGCGTCGACCTGTTGGTGACGATGCTCGACCCCATCGCCGACAAGCGCAGCGTGACGGACTATAGCGACTGGCTCGTGCGCGAAATTCTGCCGATGCAGGATATCCCGCAGATCAAGTATCTTGCCGGCGTGCATCCGTATGGCGCGCCGGACTATACCGACGACGTTCACGCACAGGTCGTTGCCGCACTCGATGACCCCTTATGCGCCGGTATTGGCGAAATCGGCCTGGACTACCACATGGACTATGACGACGATATCGCGCCGGCACCCCATAACGTGCAGATTGACTGCATGGCGCGCCAGCTCGAGCTTGCCGTGTGCCGTAACGTGCCGGTGGAGCTGCATCTGCGTCACGAGGACACGGACCAGGAGCGAACCTCGCACGCGGACGCCTACAACGTGCTTCGTGAGGTGGGCGTGCCCCAGGCCGGTTGTGTGCTGCACTGCTTTGGCGAGGACCGCGCCACGATGGAGTGCTTTGTGGAGCTGGGCTGCTATATCGCCTATGGCGGTGCGGCCACCTTTAAGCGCAACGACGACGTGCGCGAGGCATTTGCGGCAACCCCACTCGATCGAATTTTGTTCGAGACGGATTGCCCGTATATGGCTCCGGAGCCCATTCGCGGTCTTGAATGCGAGCCCGCAATGATCTCCATTACGGCAAACGCGCTGGTTAACGACCGTGTCGATCGCACTGGTGAGGACGCCGAAACAATCGCGCAAGCCGCTTGGGAGAATGCCTGCAAACTTTTTCAAAAATAGTTCTTGCGTTCGTGGTGGCGCTCCGTTATTCTAATTCCTGCACGCGGGCGTGGCGGAATTGGCAGACGCGTACGGTTCAGGTCCGTATGGGGGCAACCCCATGAAGGTTCAAGTCCTTTCGCCCGCACCATTGAATGAAAGAGCTCCCAGCAATGGGAGCTTTTTTGTTATGGGCCGTTTTGGCAGATTTGACATATCGATTTCGCGCGGTAGATGTCCCTGTGGTCAAAAAGTGGTAAAGATGAGTACTGACATGAAAATAGAGACATTTCATGAAGCCATTTTTGCTCATTTTGCGCAACAGATGTACGCTAATTTGGCTCAACCTTGAGACAAAATGAAGTAATTTCGATAGACCTCGGGTTCAACGAGGCGATTTTGACCCAAATACGCTGTTACTAAACTGGTAACAGTACTCATATTTGGCCTTTTTTGACCACGGGTCCTCTTGTTGATGTCACGTCGTTGCTTCGTACGGGTATCCTAATGCCAACGTGTGCCTATCAGAGGAGAGACCATGCTGTTGTCCGGTATCATCGCCGCCCTTACCAGCCTTTTGATCCCCATCATCATTCTGTTGCTGCTGCTTCCCAGCGCCTGCTATGTCGTTGAACAGCAGCATGCTGTGATCATCGAACGCTTAGGCAAGTTCAACCGCATCGTCAACGCGGGCTTCCACATGAAGGTACCCGTGATTGACCGCAAGGCCGCCACGGTGAGTCTGCGCACCATGAAAAACGGTTTTGGCATCGACGTTAAGACCCAGGACAACGTGACCATCGGCCTTGAGGTCTCTGCTCAGTACCACGTGAGCTATGACATGGGCGCCGGCCCGGCAGATTCGGGCATCTACAAGAGCTACTATATGCTGCAGGAGCCCGTCGACCAGATGCGTGACTTCATCACCGACGCCCTGCGCTCTTCGATTCCCGTCTACACACTCGATGAGGTCTTTGCCAAGAAGGATGACATCGCCAAGGATGTCAACGCTACCGTTTCCGAGCAGATGGCCGCCTACGGCTTCACCCTCGTGTCGACGCTCATCACCAAAATCGCACTGCCGACCGAGGTTGAGAACTCCATGAACGACATCAACGCTGCCCAGCGCAAGCGCGCTGCGGCACAGGAGCTCGCTGAGGCCGACCGCATCAAGCGCGTCACCGAGGCGACCGCCGAGGCCGAGGCAATGGAAAAGGCGGGCGAGGGCATCGCCAACCAGCGCAAGGCCATCGCGCTGGGCATCAAGGATTCGCTCGAGATCATCCAGGAGACGGGAGTCGGTAACGACGAGGCCAACCAGCTGTTCATGTTTACGCAGTGGTCCGAGATGATGACGGAGTTCGCTCGCACGGGTAAAACCTCGACGGTCGTGCTGCCGAGCGATTTCTCGCAGTCGGCCTCGATGTTCGAGCAGATGCTGACAGCCAGCAAAGTTCAAAACGATTCGAAGGAGTAGACACGCGTGAAATACACCGTCGTTTGCGTCGGTAAGCTCAAGGAGCGCTTTTGGAAGGACGCGTGCGCCGAGTACACCAAGCGCCTAGGTGCCTATGCCAAGGTGGATATCCGCGAGGTGGCCGATATCGACCCGGCTAAGGCGGGCGGCGTGGATGCCGCGCGCGACAAGGAGGGAGCGGCGATACTTGCAGCCCTGCCGCCTCGAGCGCATGTGATCCTGCTGGCCATTGAGGGCAAAGAGCGCTCGAGCGAGGAGCTTTCGGCGCGGCTCGATGATCTTATGCTGCGAGGCAATAGCGACATCGCCTTTGTGATTGGTGGATCGGACGGCGTGAGCGATGACGTGCGCACACGAGCCGACGAGATGCTCAGCTTTGGACGTATTACCTTGCCGCATAACTTGGCGCGCGTGGTGCTGCTGGAGCAAATCTATCGCGCCTGCAAGATCAGCCGAGGCGAGCCGTATCACAAATAGGTCGGCAATACGAAACAATGGCGTGGGACAATACCTTTCGTTTTGAGGAATGTGTCTGAAAGGACTATGCGATATGAAGATTGGATTTGTCGGTTTTGGCAATATGGCGAGCGCTATGGCCGATGGCTGGATCGCTGCCGGTGTAGCTGCGAGCGACATGTGCGCCTGCGCGGGTCGCTACGACGCACTGGTTGAGCGCTGCGAGGCGCGCGGCATGGTCGCCTGCCACGATGCCGCCGAGGTTGTCGCCGCATCCGATATCGTGGTCGCTGCGGTCAAACCGTACATGATCGAGAAGGTATTCGTCCCGCTCAAGGATGCTCTTGCCAAAAAGGTCGTTCTGTCGGTTGCCTGGACCTGGGACAGTGCCAAGTGGGAGCAGGTCCTGCCGGGTGTCGCACACATCTCGACGGTGCCCAACACGCCGGTTTCGGTGGGCGAGGGCGTCATCGCCTGCGAGAAATCCTCTACGCTCAGCGACGAGCAGCGTGCTGTTGTGCTCGACCTGCTCGGTAAGCTTGGCACCGTCGTCGAGCTCGATACGAGCCTGCTGTTTGTGGGCGGCACGGTGGGTGGTTGCGCTCCGGCATTTGTCGCCATGGCAATCGAGGCCCTGGGCGATGCAGCGGTCAAGCACGGTATCCCGCGTGCCGATGCCTATCGCATTGTGAGCCAGATGGTGCTGGGTACGGCAAAGCTGCAGCTTGCAACTGGCCAGCATCCTGCGGCGATGAAGGATGCCGTATGCTCGCCCGGTGGTGCCACCATCAAGGGCGTCGTTGCGCTCGAGGACGCCGGCATGCGCAGTGCCCTGGTCAAGGCAATCGACGCAACTCTCCAGTAAAACCTGCCATTTAGGGACAGGTTTATTTTGGCAGGTTTTTCCTGCGGTTTTGTCGTATGTGCGAAAAGCGCCCCGCAACTGGCTCAATTCCAGTTGCGGGGCGCTTGCGTTTGCCCAGATAAAACCGACCAAAATAAACCTGTCCCTTTTTGGCAGGTTAGTCCCAGAAGCTGTCTTCCTCATCCTCGGACTTGGGTCCGCGGTCGACGTACATCTTATGGGTACGCTTCTCCATTACAAAGGCAAGAATCGCAAATAACAGGATGCCGCCGGCGAAAAGGATGGCAAAACCGGTGCGGGTGCCAAACAAAAAGGAAAAAACTGCGTCCATTGGGTGCCTTCTTGCGTAGTTGAGTTGGGTCGTAAACGCTCATAAGTATATACTTGCCCATACATGTACAAGGTTGCAACCTAAATGGAATGTATATCGCCGGAGGATCTAATGCTTGATATCAAGTTTGTTCGCGAGAACCCCGATGCCATCGATGTCGCCATGGCTAACCGCCAGACGTCTTGGGATCGCGAGAAGTTCTTTGAGCTCGACGACGAGCGCCGTGCCGTCATCACCGAGGTCGAGGAGCTCCAGGCTACGCGCAATGCCGAGTCCAAGAAGATCGGCGCCCTGATGAAGGAGGGCAAGAAGGACGAGGCCGAGGCCGCCAAGGAGGCCGTGCGCGCCGTCAACGAGAAGATTGACGGTCTGGCCGAGCGCCGTACTGCTCTCGAGCAGGAGCAGTACGACTTCATGGCTCACCTGCCCAACATTCCTTGCGAGGCCACGCCGTACGGCAAGGACGAGGACGAGAACATTGAGCGCCGTCGTTGGGGCACCCCGCGCGAGTTCGACTTCGACTTTAAGCCGCACTGGGATCTGGGCACCGATCTGGACATCCTCGACTTCGAGCGCGGCAACAAGCTCTCCGGCAGCCGCTTCACCGTTCTCGGTGGCGCCGGCGCCCGTCTTGAGCGCGCCCTCATCAACTTCTTCCTCGATACGCACACCAGCCGTGGTTTTAAGGAGTGGTGGCCGCCCATCGTCGTCAAGCGTCAGACCATGTTTGGCACGGGTCAGCTGCCCAAGTTCGAGGACGACGCCTACCACGTCTCGGGCGACAACTTCCTGATCCCCACCGCCGAGGTCGTGCTCACCAACCTGCACGCCGGCGAGGTCCTCGATGCCGACACCCTGCCGCGCCGCTACACCGCCTTCACCCCCTGCTTCCGCGAGGAGGCCGGTTCCGCCGGTCGCGACACCCGCGGCATCATCCGTCAGCACGAGTTCGACAAGGTCGAGATGGTCAAGTTCGCTAAGCCGGAGGAGTCCGACGAGGAGCTCGAGAGCATGACCGCCGAGGCCGAGTTCCTGCTTCAGCAGCTGGGCCTTCCGTATCGCGTGATTAGCCTGTGCACCGGCGACTTGGGCTTCTCTGCCCGTCAGACCTACGACGTCGAGGTCTGGCTGCCGAGCTACAACGCCTACAAGGAGATCAGCTCCTGCTCCAACTGCGGTGACTTCCAGGCTCGCCGCGCCAACATCAAGTATCGCGACCCCGAGAACTTCAAGGGTTCGCGCTACCTGCATACTCTCAACGGTTCCGGCTTGCCGGCCGGCCGCACCATGGCCGCCATTCTGGAGAACTACCAGAACGCCGACGGCACCATCACGATCCCCGAGGTTCTGCGTCCTTACATGGGCGGTCTCGAGAAGATCGAGCCAGTCGCGTAACTTGGCTGCATAGGGAATATGCAAGGGCGCTCCTTCGGGGGCGCCCTATTTCGTGCGCAGGTCCATACCATGCCGTGCGGACAGCTCAATAGAAAACACACGAACAACTGTTCTGTATACAGCCATCTACCTGCTATGCTTTTGCTAAATAAGAGCGAGAGAAAGGGGACGCGATGGAGCTGTTTGATAATCGGGTGGTTTTATTTGAGAGCGACGAGGGCGGGGAGTACCTGCTTGTAACGTGTGAGCCGTCTGGCATGGGCGGCCTGGTGGTTCGGCAGACGAGTGAGGGTCCGTTGACACAATGGTGCTTTGAGGAGTCGCCGCATGTGGCCGAGACCTTTGTGACGCACGAGGGACTTGTGGCGCTGGAGCACTTCTATGGAGTTGGGACTTCCAACCAGGTCGCGCGCATGCTGAGCATCTCGTTTGCCGATTATGATTGTGCCCAGCGGGTGAGATCGCTCCTGAGGGAACTTGATGCCAAGTTCGACGTGATCGAAAAGCCAATCGATCGTACGGGGAACAGCGGTATATGCGGAGCAGCATGACAAAACTGCGTTCCACAAAAAAGTTTGAGATTGTGCTTGACTCCAATAAGCTAAAGTGGTTTTATATGTCTTGCGCTGCGGCGTTACCTCAGCTGGATAGAGGGTCTGACTACGAATCAGAACGTCATAGGTTCGAATCCTATACGCCGCACCAATTGAATTTTAAAGCCTCCGGTAACGGAGGCTTTTCTTATATCGCGATGCGTCGAAGATCGCATCAAGTGGTCAAAATGAGTAAAAATCAAATTTAATAACTTTTTTCGAAAAATACTTGACCTTTATTCAGTCGGTGTGCATAATAAACAACAAGTCGCGGCGTTACCTCAGCTGGATAGAGGGTCTGACTACGAATCAGAACGTCATAGGT
>URYA01000015.1 GCA_900551975.1 uncultured Collinsella sp.
CCACCTGTGGCATCCCGCCGTTCAACCTCAACCTTCAAGTTGACCTTGAGGCGATTTTTGCGTCCCTTTACATGCCGTTCACATCGCCCCCAAACTCCCCCACCCAAGGCACGTGCGGCCCACCACCGCGACGACAAGTGGCAAAAAAATGGGACGGGCCCCAGATTGCCCATGCGCGCGCAAAAGCACGCCGCGGCAATCTGGGGCCCATCCCCAAATACCTATAAATATGCAGGCCAGCAATGTGTTAACGATGCGCCAGCGGGTGCGCCGCCAGATAGACCTCGGTCAGTTGCGTACGATCGACATGCGTGTAGACCTGCGTGGTCGATATATCGGCATGTCCCAAGATCTCCTGTAGCACACGGAGGTCTGCGCCGCCCGCAAGCATATGGGTGGCAAAGGAGTGACGCAGCGTATGGGGATGGAGTCCCACCAGCCCCACCTGGCGCCCGTAGCGCTCACAGATGGCATGGATGCCCTGGCGCGAGAGACGGCGGCCGTTCTTATTTAAAAAGACCGCCGAGGTCTCGGTTCCGCGGGCATGGGCCGCCAAGCGAGAACGTCCCTCAGTTACATAGAGCGTCAGAGCTCGCGCCGCGCTTCCCACCAGTGGGGACAGGCGTTCCTTTGAGCCCTTACCGCGAACGAGCACAAAGCCATCGTCGATATGGATATCGCCCACATCGAGCCCCACCAACTCGCTCACACGCAAACCACATCCGTAGAGCACTTCCAAGATGGCATGGTCGCGCAAGCCCATCTCGCCCTCGGGGAAGTCTTGATCGAGCAGCGCCGAGACATCCTCCACCGATAGATACTCCGGCAAACGATCAGCCTTTTTAGGCAGGCGCAACGCCGCCGTTGGATTTTGGGCCACAGCCCCATCGCGCACCAAAAAGGCATGCAGGCCCTTCACGGCCGCAAGCGCACGCTCCACCGAGGCATCGGAATAGCCCCCATCGCGACGGTCGGCGACAAAGCCCTCCACGACCTGACGAGTCACCTCTTCAAAAGACGCAATACCCGCCCGCTCCAGATAGGCGCAGTACGTCGTCAGGTCACGACGATAGGCCGCAATCGTGTTGCGCGCCAAACCCCGCTCGACCGCGAGGTAATCGAGATACTCCCCCGCCGCCACGGCGAGCGACGAGGGAGTAGCTTCGGTATGTTCCTTATTCGCCGGCACCCTTAGTCCGTAGCGAGGTTCATGGGCGTCACCTGCAGACGGTCGACACCCTCGTGCTGGCCGATCGAAGCGCGCACGAACTCGCGGAACAGCGGCTGCGGGTTGGTCGGGCGGCTCTTGAACTCGGGATGAGCCTGAGTTGCCACATACCACGGATGCACGTCGCGCGGCAGCTCGACCATCTCGACCAGGCGCTCGTCGGGCGACAGACCCGAGATAACCAAACCGGCGTCCTCGAGCTGGTCGCGGAAGGCGTTGTTGAACTCAAAGCGGTGACGGTGACGCTCGTAGACGAGCTCCTCGCCATATGCCTCGCGAGCGAGGGTATCGGCGGCGAGCTTGCACGGATAGGCGCCCAGGCGCATGGTACCGCCCTTCTCGGTCACGTCCTCCTGCGAGCTCATCAGATCGATGACGCTATACGGACCGTCCGGATCAAACTCGGAGGAGCTGGCGCCGGCAAGGCCAACGACATTGCGGGCGAACTCGCACACGGCGACCTGCATACCCAGGCAAATGCCCAGATACGGAATCTTGTGCTCACGGGCAAACTCGGCCGCGAGGATTTTGCCCTCCAGGGCGCGCTTGCCAAAGCCGCCGGGAACCAGGATGCCCGAGGCGTCGCCCAGAACCTCGGAGACATTCTGCTCGTCGAGGCTCTCGCCGTCGACCAGCTGGACGTCCACATGGCGATCGTAGAAGACGCCCGCATGGTGCAGGGCCTCGATAACCGACAGGTACGCATCGGGCAGCTGCGTGTACTTACCCACGACGGCGATCTTCACCTTGTCGGCGTGATGGTTGGCGTGATTCTGTTTGCGCAGGAACTCGTTCCACTCGCTCATGTCGCGCTCACGCGGATCCAGACCCAGGCGCTCGCAAATGCGCAGGTCAAAGTCCTGCTCGGCAAGCAGCTGCGGAACATCGTAAATGCTCGCGCAATCCTCGTTGGTAAAGACGCAGTCGGTGTCGACGTCACAGAAGCTTGCGATCTTTCCGCGGATAGCGTCATCGATATGGTGGTCGGAGCGCAGCACGATGATATCAGGCTGGATGCCAAAGCTGCGGAGCTCCTTGACGGAATGCTGCGTGGGCTTGGTCTTGACCTCGTGGGCGGCGGCGATATAGGGAACGAGCGACACGTGGATGTAGCAGACGTTCTCGGGACCGGCCTCCTTGCGGTACTGACGGATGGCCTCAACAAACGGTTGGGACTCGATGTCGCCGATCGTGCCGCCCAGCTCGGTGATGACTACATCGGAGCCGGTCTGCTCCTCAATGCGGCGGAACTTGTCCTTAATGGCGTTGGTGACGTGCGGAATCACCTGCACGGTGCCGCCCAAAAAGTCGCCGCGACGCTCGCGGGCGATCAAGCTCTTATAGATGGCGCCGGTCGTAAAGTTGGAATCGCGGGTCAGGTTCTCATCAATAAAGCGCTCGTAATGACCCAGGTCCAGATCGGACTCGTAACCATCCTCGGTAACGAAGACCTCACCATGCTGGAACGGGCTCATGGTACCGGGGTCGACGTTCAGATACGGGTCGGCCTTCTGCATCGTTACTTTGTAGCCACGCGACTTGAGCAGACGGCCCAGCGAGGCCGCGGTGATACCCTTGCCCAGGGACGAAACCACGCCACCGGTTACGAACACATGCTTGGTCATATTGAGTTACCTGCACTTCCCGTAGAAGTTGTTTATTCACATCTTACGGGTCTCCATTGTAATACTCGCGCCGCGGACCGTTCGCAATTTTTCTCGCGTGCGATTGCATTTCTCAATCTTGAAACAAAACGCCGCCCGGTTTCCCAGGCGGCGTCGCTATGGCAAGGGTACATGCTGCTATCGATCAGCAGCCTCGTCCTCAAGCATTTCTTGAACGAGCATGCCGGTACGGACGCCCTCAAGATACCACTTGCCATGTTCGGTGAGGCAAATACCATTTGCAAGCTGACCGCCGTCGTCGCTATAACGCGAGACGACATCAATCATGCCTTCGGAATCCAAGCGATCGATTGCGGCGCGGGCACGATACGGCGAAACCCCCACGCGCTCGGCAAGCGTTTTGCGCGAGAAACCATACGGCCCGCCATTGTCTTCGGTTTGCTGGTCGATCTCCATCAACACCAGCACCTCGACACGCTTCATATCGTTGACACTCGCACGACCCTTGCCCGCCATAGCAGCCTCCTCAAACCGAGCACGAGCATCTAACGCGCCGTGCGCGACCGACACACCTCACGATGGCAGGTAATATCCATCATGCGGCATCCCGCTAAGGATGAAACAGTTACGGTTATTGTATACCGCTCAAATTGTTTCTAGGCAGGTAAACGGCTATTTTTCGCCGAAATAGGCGCTTTATTGATCAAAAAGCCGTACCGGGCGCTAACCCGATACGGCCAAAATGCAATGCAATTACCGCGGTGCTTCAAACTTAGCGATGGAAGAAACCGCGGCGCTCAAACTTGGGCTCGCAGCACACGTTGATACCCAGTTTGCGCAGTACCGTCTCGTCCGTCGGCGAGATAATCACGCTAAAGAAGGCATCGCAACCGCGCAACTGCTCCAGGCCCGAAAGGACGCGAGCGGCCGTCTCACTCGTGGCCGAGGTGATCGACAGCGCCATAAGCGTCTCGTCGGTGTGGAGGCGCGGGGTTTTGCTGCCCAGGAAATGCGTCTTGAGCTTGCTGATGGGCTCGATCGCCTCATCGCTGATGACCTCGAGCTCAAGGTCGACGCCCGAGACATGCTTGAGGGCGTTCATAATGAGCGAACTTGCGGCGCCCAGGCGCGTGGAGGTCTTACCGGTCACCACGGAGCCATCGGGCATGACCATGGCACCCACGGGACCACCCGTCAGCTGCTCCCTGGTGAGGGCCGCCGAGCGTGCCGGTGAGTAGTTCTTATCGATGCCGGCTTTCTTCATAATAATCTTGAGACGGTCGACTTGCTCATCGCCCACGCCGGTACGGCGCACATTTTCGACCGCGGTAAAGTAGCGGCGGACGATCTCCATCTTGGAAGCGTCGCGGCAGGCATCGTCATCGGTGATGGCAAAGCCGACCATATTGACGCCCATGTCCGTAGGACTCTGGTAGGGGCTCTTGCCCAGGATCTTTTCCATCAGGGCACGGACTACCGGGAAGGCCTCGACGTCGCGGTTGTAGTTGACCGTGGTCTTGTTGTAGGCCTCAAGGTGGAACGAATCGATGATATTGGCGTCGTCGAGGTCAGCCGTGGCGGCCTCGTAGGCAATATTGACCGGATGCGTCAGAGGAAGATTCCAGACCGGGAAGGTCTCAAACTTGGCATAGCCGGCTGCCGTACCGTGCTTATGCTCGTGATACAGCTGCGAGAGGCAAGTGGCGAGCTTGCCCGAGCCAGGGCCGGGCGCCGTCACGACGACGAGCGGACGGGTGGTCTCGACAAACTCGTTCTTGCCGTAGCCATCGTCGGACACGATCAGATCGACATCGTGCGGATACCCCTCGATGGGATAGTGCAGCTTGGCGGGAATACCGAGCGCGTTCAGGCGGTTGCGGAACACATCGGCAGCGGGCTGGCCGGCATACTGGGTGATGACCACAGCCGCGACGGCAAAGCCGTTGCCGCGGAACAGGTCGACCAGGCGCAGCACATCCTCGTCATAGGTAATACCAAGGTCACCACGAGCCTTGTTTTTCTCGATGTGGTTCGCGTTGATCGCGATGATAACCTCGACATCGTCGGCGATGCTCTTGAGCATGCGGAACTTGCTGTCCGGCTCAAAACCCGGCAGCACTCGGCTCGCATGATAGTCATCGAACAGCTTGCCGCCAAACTCCAAATAGAGCTTGCCACCAAACTGTGAGATGCGCTCCTTAATATGAGCGGCCTGCAGCTCGATATACTTCGCGTTGTCGAAACCCTGGCGCATGTATGGCTCCCGTCCCGTTTCCAATTAATGTTCTAGGCGATTATAACGGAGCAGGCCCTCCCCAACGCACTTCCCCTGTACCAACAAGGGGAACGTCGCAGGTTGAGCATAAGTCAGCGAGCGACGTCCAGGACGTACAAGTTGGCATGAAAAAGGCAAGGCATAGACCTTTTGGTCATGCCTTGCCTTTTGAATGACAAATTGTCGTCCTGGACGGCGCGCAGCGTCGACTGGTTGCGCGGTTCGTAGAACCGCGCAACATGAGAGCGCCCCCTCCCGCGCACGGAACGGAAGGGGGCTAAAGGTAGGAGTCTACCGGTAGGTTTACCCCACCGGACAGACGATGACCAGGTGATCCTTTACAGGATCGTCAAGGTTTCCGTGGGGTACCCGTTGGGTACTTAGAGCAGCACGCAGGCGACGGTCAGGATGATGGCGCAGACGACGGAGAGCGCGACGATGAGCTTAAGGGCAAACTTGAGCCAGGTCGTCCACTCGATCTTGGCCAGGGCGAGACCGCCCATGATGGCGCCGGAGGTCGGGGTGAACAGGTTCACGACACCGATGGCGGCGGAGAAGATCATGACCATGACCTCGGGCGAGAAGCCGAGCTTAACAGCCAGCGGTCCCATGATGGGCATGGAGACGGTGGCCATACCGGAGGTCGAGGGGATCAGGAAGGACAGGCCGAAGTAGACCAGGAAGCTCATGGGAGCGAAGATCACGCCGGACAGGCCAGCCAGGGCATTGGCGGCAGCGTCGAGGACGTAGACGTCGAGGCCGGTGTTAGCCATGAGGACGGAGATACCGCGGGCGAGAGCGATGACGAGAACAACGGACATCATGTCGGCAGCGCCGCTAATGAAGGTGTTGACAATCTGCTTCTCGGACAGGCCACCGATGATACCGATCAGGACAGCCATGAGGAAGAACCAGGTGGAAGCCTCGTCGAAGTACCACTGGCCAATGGGCAGGCCGGTGATCAGGGCAGACCAGCCCTGAACGATGGCGTTACCGTCGGCATCGTAGACAGCGCCAGCGTCAAAGAAGTTGGCGACGCCCTCGTTGAGGTCGGCCAGCGGGATGAAGCCGACGATCATGACGACGAAGGTGAAGGCGAAGGCGATCAGAACACCCTTCTGACGACCGGTGAGCTTGACCTCCTTGTGAACCTCGGAAGCAGCCTTGCCGTGAGCCTCTTCGGCGTCCTTGAGCTCCTGCATCGACAGGATGGTGGAACCCTTGTCAGCCTTGACCTTCTTGGCATAGTTCATCACGAAGACGATGGACATAGCAGTAGTGACAATCCACAGGACGGCACCGAGGCCGATGATGATGGACTGGTTGACCTCAATGCCAACGCCGGTCAGAGCGTCGACGGCAGCGCCGACGGCGAACGGGTTAACCGTGGAGCCCAGGCAGCCGCAGCCAGCGCCGAGCAGGACGGTAGCGGCGCCGACCATGGGGTCGAAGCCAGCGGCCATCATGGTAGCGGCGAGCAGGGCGTAGAAGGGAACGGTCTCCTCGCACATACCATAAGTGGTACCACCGAGGGAGAAGATGAGCATCAGCACGGGAACGAGCATGATCTCGTTGCCCTTAAGCTTCTGCACCAGGACGGCGATGCCGTTGTCCAGAGCGCCGGTCTCGGTCATCATGCCAAGGAAGCCGCCCAGAATCATAACGAAGAGGCAGACGGGCAGAGCGTCAGCGAAGCCCTTAATCGGGGCGGTGCAGAAATCGCTCAGGCGGGCTGCGGTAACCGCGCCGCCGGACGTGCCGGAGACGATAACGGTAATTACTGCAACAATTGCCAGCAGAGCAAGAAGAATGGTGAACGATGAAGGCATACCGCGCTTTTTCTTAGCGGTCTCAGTCATGGTTCTCATCCCCCCTTCATAAATCATTTAACTGTCTCGCGCGAAGCGGATCTTCCGTGCCGTGCCCACCGCCCGACGCGAGATATTTACCAGACAAAACCGCTCGGGGTGAGCAGCAATACACCCCGAGCGAGATGCTAGATGCTCTTACTTGAGCGTGGCGTACATGACAGCCTTGATGGTGTGCATGCGGTTCTCGGCCTCATCGAAGACCTTGGAAGCGGGGCTCTCGAAGACCTCGTCGGTGACCTCCTGCTCGGTGATGCCGAACTGCTCGCACTTCTCGGCGCCAATGGTGGTGTTGGTGTCGTGGAAGCTGGGCAGGCAGTGCAGGAAGATGGCGCCCGGGTTGGCCATAGCCATGACCTCGGAGGTAACACGATACGGGGTGAGCTGAGCGATGCGCTCGGCCCAGACCTCGTCGGGCTCGCCCATGGAGACCCACACGTCGGTGTAGATAACGTCGGCACCGGTGACGCCGTCCTTGACGTCGGTGGTCAGCTTGATGGTGCAGCCGTTGGCCTCGGCGATGGGCTTGCAGGCCTCGATGACGTCGTCGGCGGGCATGCACTCCTCGGGGCCGCAGGCCACGAAGTTCATGCCGAGCTTGGAGCAGACAACCATGAGGGAGCGAGCGACGTTGTTCTTGCAGTCGCCCATGAAGACGAGGGTCTTGCCCTTGATGTCGTAGTTGAAGTTCTCCTGGACGGTCAGGATGTCGGCGAGCATCTGGGTGGGATGCCACTCAGTGGTCAGGCCGTTCCACACGGGCACGCCGGACTTAGCAGCGAGCTCCTCGACGTCGTCCTGGGCAAAGCCACGGAACTCGATGCCGTCATACATGCGGCCGAGAACACGGGCGGTGTCCTCGATGGACTCCTTCTTGCCCATCTGCGACGAACCCGGATCGAGGTAGGTGACGCCCATGCCCAGATCCATGCCGCCGACCTCGAAGGCGCAGCGGGTACGAGTGGAGGTCTTCTGGAAGAGCAGAACGATGTTCTTGCCCTCGAGATAGCGATGCGGAACGCCAGCGCGCTTCATGTCCTTGAAGTTCTTGGAGAGCTTGAGCAGGTACTCGATCTCCTCGGTAGTGAGGTCGAGAAGCTTGAGGAAGCTACGGCCGGAGAGGTTAACACCCATGGTTTGATTCCTTTCGAAGAAATGAATTACGTAAGTATTAGTGTTGCCCGTTTAACGGGCGAAGCCGGTGCGGTTGTAGGGGGACCGCACCGGAAACGGAAAGACTTAGAGGTCCTCGCGCCAGAAGGGCATGCTCATGCAGCGCGGGCCGCCGCGGCCGCGGGAGAGCTCGGCGGAGGGCACGACGAGAAGGTCCAGGCCCTCCTTGTACAGCACGTCGTTGGTGACGGTGTTGCGGGCGTAGACGCAGATCTTGCCGGGCTCGACGCACAGGGTGTTGGAGCCGTCGTTCCACTGCTCGCGGGAGGCCGCGATCGGGTCGCCGCCGCCGCAGGGGATCAGCTTGACCTGGTCGACGCCGGTGGCGTCCTCCAGGACGTGCTCGAGGGTGTCCTCGATCAGGCGGATGTTCACGTCGCCCGGGTTCTTGCCGGCGGTCAGCTCGTAGACGCGCAGGGTGCCCATGATGGCGGGGTGGATCGTGAACTTATCGACGTCGATCTGGGTGAAGACCGTGTCGAGGTGCATGAAGGCGCGCGAGACCGGGATGTCGAAGGCCAGGATGCGCTCGACCTTGGAGTCGGAGTTCCAGAAGATGTTCTGGGCCATGACGTCGATCGCGGCGGCCTGGGTGCGCTGGGAGATGCCGACGGCGAGGGTCTTCTCGTTGATGTTCAGCACGTCGCCGCCCTCGGTGTGGAACTGGCAGTCGCGGCGGAAGTACAGCGAGACGTCCTTGTAGTCGGGGTGGTACTTGAAGATGTACTTGCCGTACAGGGTCTCGCGGTTGCGGGTGACCGAGTACATGCGGTTGAGGTTGACGCCCTCGCCGATGACCGCGAACGGGTCGCGGGTGAAGTAGAGGTTGGGCATCGGGTCGATGATCAGGTCGGACTCGGACTCGGAGTTGACCAGGGAGTCGAGGGTCGTGGACGCCGTGAGGGGCATGTCGATCTCGGACTTGGTCATGCCGGCCATGGTCTTCTTGACGAACTCGAGGTTGTCCTCGATGGAGTCCAGCTTCTCGCGGACGATCTGCGGCATGTGCTGGCCGCGGATGCCGGCCTCGGCGATGTACTGGTCGGTGAACTCGGCGCGGGCGCCGGGGACCTGGTCGAACACCTCGGCGACGAGGTTCTCGAGATAGAGGACCTCCACGCCCTGGTCCCTCAGGATCTGGGCGAAGGTGTCGTGCTCCTGCTGCGCGACCTCCAGGAACGGGACGTCGTCGAACAGGAGTCGCTCGAGCTCGTCGGGCGGCAGGTTGAGGAGCTCGTCGCCGGGACGGTGCAGGCAGACCTTCCTGAGCTTGCCGATCTCGGAAGGCACGTGCAGACCTTTCGTCATGGCCTCCTACCTTTCTTTCGGGCCTTTCGGCCGAATCTCTCAGCGCCCTTCCATAGCGGACGCTGCTTGCTGACAGCTCTAGTTATATCCAAATTCCACCCGCAATTCCACCTCGCCCCCGAACGGTCAACAAAGTGCGATGAACGGTATATCGCATGAGATTCCCCCATAATGTACTTCGGCGTTCTAAAGTAACTTTTCTAAGGTAAACGCTCTTTTTTCCTAAAAACTATTTGCAATTGCATCTCTAAACTTTTGATTCAGAATTGCATAGCTAAATCGGTTTTATGTATATAAATGATGTTTGTTTACGTTTCCGCCTGCATTCAATGATATTCAGCTATCCATCATTCTTATTCACACTTACGTACCAGTTGAGTGAGGATATAGACCGCTTGCAGACGAGCAGGGCGTCAGTCCTATGACTTGTCAGCGTAAGAAGTAGGTAAAGATACCGTTCACGCGATACGTCCGTGCCAGCGGTCGACTAAATTGAGACAATAGTGATTAGTGTTAGGCTACCGTCCCTTGTGGGGACTGAACGGACAGATGCATATGCCGAGCAAAATCGAAAAGAAGCAAGCCGCCGCAAAGCTGCGCAAACCGCCGCGCGACTTCTCGTACACGCAAAACCGAGAGCTCAGCTGGCTACGCTTTGACAACCGCGTGCTCGACGAAGCCTTCGACGAAACCGTTCCGTTATTCGAGCGACTAAAGTTCGTCTCGATCTTCGAGTCCAACCTCGACGAGTTCCTTATGGTGCGCGTGGGCGGCCTGTCCGATCTGGCGGAGCTCAAAAAACAACCTGTCGACAACAAGAGCAATATGACCGCCTCCGAACAGGTCGATGCTGTCATGGCCGAAATGCCCGGGCTCCTTACCCGTTGGGAGTCCATCTTTAAGAGCATCGAGGGCAAGCTCGACACCTTGGGCGTTCACCGCGCCCGCATCGATTCGCTTACGCCCGAGGAGCGCACCTTTGTAACCCGCTACTTCCAGGCCTACGTGTCACCGGTCATCTCGCCGCTGGTCATCGATCCTCGCCACCCCTTCCCCAACCTGCGCAATGGCGCGCTCTATCTGGCCTGTGGTCTGGACGGTGCCACCGACGAGGAGAGCCTGCTGGGCCTTATCGAGATTCCCGCCTCGATGAACCGCGTGGTCGAGATCCCCTCGCCCACCGGCACCTACTCCTACATCTTGCTCGAGGACGTCATCCTCGCCTGCCTGGACAGCTGCTTTGGCTCCTATAAGCCGCTGGATCGTGCGCTGATCCGCGTCACCCGCAACGCTGACATCGATCCGGACGGCGAGGGCGTCGAGGAGGAAGAGGACTACCGCCAGCACATGAAGCGCATTCTCAAGAAGCGCCTGCGCCTGCAGCCGGTAGTGCTCGCGGTCTCGGGATCGCTCGAGAAGGCGACGCTCAAGACTATCCGCAAGGCGCTCGAGCTTTCGCGTCGCTCGGTCTTTACCTGCGATATCCCGCTCAACCTGGGCTACGTCTTTGGCATTGAGGGCAAGATTCCCGAGCACCTGCGCAACGAGCTGCTCTTTACGCCGTTTAAGCCGCAGCCCAATCCCACCATCGACATGACCCGCTCCATCCGCGAGCAGGTGCTGCAGCACGACAAGCTGCTCTTCTACCCTTACGAGGCCATGAACCCGTTCTTGGACCTGGTGCACGAAGCAGCCTACGACCCCGAGTGCATCTCGTTGCGCATCACGCTCTACCGCGTGGCCAAGCAGAGCCGCCTATGCGAGTCGCTGATCGATGCTGCCGAGAACGGCAAAGAGGTCACGGTGCTCATGGAGCTCCGCGCACGCTTTGACGAGCAGAACAACATCGAGTGGGCCGAGCGCCTGGAAGAGGCCGGCTGCACCGTCATCTATGGTTCCGAGGGCTTTAAATGCCACTCAAAGATCTGCCAGCTCACCTATCGCGAGGGCATGGCGCTAACGCGCCTCACACTTTTGGGCACCGGCAACTTTAACGAGAAGACGGCCAAACTCTACAGCGACTTTATGCTCATGACAGCCCATCCCGGCATCGGCGAGGACGCCAACCTGTTCTTCCGCAACCTGTCGCTGGGCAACCTGCGCGGCGACTACCGCTTCCTGGGTGTGGCGCCCGTCGGACTGAAACCGCTCATCATGCGCGGGCTTGACCGCGAGATCCAGCGCGCCCTTGCCGGCGAGCCCGCCCGCGTGTTCTTTAAGCTCAACTCGCTGACCGACCGCGAGGTTATCGACAAGATCGCCGAGGCATCGTGTGCCGGCGTGCGCGTAGACATGATCATCCGAGGCATCTCGTGCCTCAAGCCCGGTATTCCGGGCAAGACCGAGAACGTGCATGTCCGCTCCATCGTCGGACGCTTTTTGGAGCACGCGCGCGTCTATGCTTTCGGCGTGGACTCGGACATGATTTACCTGAGCTCGGCAGACATGATGACGCGCAACACCGAGCACCGCGTGGAGATTGCCTTCCCCGTGCTCGACCCCACCTGCCGCGCCCTGGTGCACGAGTACATGGGCATGCAGCTGCGCGACAACGTGAAGGCCCGCAGCCTCACGAGCGACGGCACCTGGGTCCCCGTGGAGCGTGCAGAGGGTGAGAAACCCTTCAACTCACAGGAAGCCCTGCTGGAGCGCGCCTATCGCAACGCCGAGGCCGCGCCCGAGCCCGTCATTGAGGCGGAACCTGCCTCCGAGGCCGAGCCGCAGCCAGTAGCACCCAAGGTCCAAGAGGTCCAGGCGACCGTCATTGAGCCCGAGCCTGCACCTGCACCTCAGCCCGATCCGCAGGTCACCAAGCCCGCACCCGAGACGAGCGCCCGTCGCGATAAGCCCGCTGGCAAGACCAAGGCCATCGAGCGCCATCGCCCCGGCCGCGTGCGCATGGGCCTGGGTCTGATCGTCCTGGGTCTTAAGACGCTCATTACCGGCAAGACGAAATAGTCGTTTGTAGAAGCAGTTTGTAGAAGCGCCCCGCATTTGAGGAAAGCCTCGGATGCGGGGCGCTTTTCCCTGCTACCATGGTGCGAGCAACAACGCGAATGACAGGCAGGAATATGAAGCTCACTATAGAATCGATGACCTACGGCGCCGACGGGCTGGCGCACGCCGACAACGGCAAGGCCGTCTTTGTGCAGGGTGCCGTGGCAGGCGACACCGTCGAGGCCGAGGTCGTACAGGACGGCAAGTCATTCATGCGCGCCCGCACCACCGAGATTCTGGAGCCAAGCCCCAATCGCATTCAGCCTCCCTGCCCCTTCGTGGGCATCTGCGGCGGCTGCTCGTGGGGCAATCTCTCACGCACGGCACAGCTCGCCGCCAAGGAGCAAAACCTGCGCTCCACGCTCGAGCGCATCGGCAAGTTCGCTCCTGAGCTGGCAGATGAGTTGGTACAGCCCATCTGCCACACCAAGGACGACTGGGGCTACCGCAATAAAATCGAGCTCGAACCGACCGTCGTCAACGGTCGCGTGCGCCTTGGCATGCACGGTGTCGACCCCAGCAAAATCGTGACCGTCGATATGTGTCCGCTGTTCGATAAGCGCTTCCCGAAGGCACTCAAATCGGTCGTCGGCGCACTCAACTATCTAAGCGGCAGCCATGACTTGGGGCTCGAACGCGTGGGCATTCGCGCATCGCGCCGCACCAAGGCACTCGAGGTCGCACTCTGGACGCCCACAGGCTCTTTTCCGCGCTCGCAGGTCTCCCGCGTGCTGGCGGACGCCGCTCATCCTACGAGCATCGTACGCGTGATGAGCAAGGGCGAAAAGAAGGCCCGCCGTGTCTCCAAGGTCGAAATGCTCGCCGGAGAGGGCTCATGGACCGAGAATATCGCCGAGGGTCAGATGCGCTTGTCTGCCCCGTCTTTTTTCCAGGTCAACACCAAGGGTGCCGAGATTTTGATCGATCTTGTCATGGAAGCGCTCGACCCGCAGGAAGACGAGCTTGCCGTGGACCTGTACTGCGGTGCCGGCACCTTTACCCTGCCGCTCGCCCGCCGCTGCGACTTTGTTGCCGCCGTCGAGGCCTACGGTCCGGCCGTGCGCGACCTGCGCCGTAACCTCGAGATCAACAAACTCGACAACGTCGACGTCATCGGTGGCGATGCCGTGCGCGAGTTCCCCGACCAGGATGCCGACGTCTTGGTGGTCGACCCGCCGCGCGCAGGCCTCGCCCCCGAGGCGATCGACCTTATCGCCAGCACGAGTGCTCGCGATGTCGCCTACGTGAGCTGCGACCCGGCCACCCTGGCGCGCGATCTCAAACGCTTTGTCGAAGAAGACACCTTCTCCCCCGTAAAGATCACGCCAGTCGACCTATTCCCGCAAACCTTCCACTGCGAAACGGTCGTCCACCTCAAGCGCAACTAGACTGTTTGTCCAAGACCACGCCCGATGATTTTTCTGGGACGGGGATAAAAATAAATTTGCTCCGAATGATTATTCAATCCCGAAATTTCAGCGCCGCCCGAGAAAGCTAAACGCCTTCTGGCAGGTTGTCCCGGGCCGAGGGCGGCCACCTCGACCGACCTCGGCCCTCACCCACCTCAACTGCTCCTCAATTACATAGAGCTGGTCGAGCATGCCGCAAGCTAGCAGGCGCCTTCCTCGTCGTTGTTGGGTCGGTAGGTGATGAACTCGATAACAAAGGCCAGGACGGCAGAGACGAGCGCGGCGATGATCGCGAAGATCATGTGGGAGATCCCGGCGCCGCCAGGGGTCCCGTCGATGAAGTTGAGCAGGTTGAAGACACCGAGGCCGCCCGAGATGTACATGAGGGCGCCCGTCATTCCCACGATGGCGCCGCCCACGGCGGAGCTCAGGCATGCCACGACAAACGCGCGCTTGTTGGGAAGGGCGATGCCGTAGATGCCCGGCTCGGTGACGCCGAAGAAGAAGGCGGAGATCATCGCGGGAAGGGCGATGCCGCGGAAGCGCTCGTCCTTGTTTCTGAGGTACATGGCAAAGATGACCGCTCCGAGCGCGAACCCGTGGCCGATGGTGGCGGCGAGCACGCTGTCGTGGCCTAGGGTGTTCAGGTTCATGATGGAGATGGGGATGAGGCTCCAGTGGAAGCCAAAGATGACGAGGCACATCCACAGTCCGCCGACCAGGGCGCTGCCCAGGACGGAACCAACCACGGGGAGCTGGAAGATGAACGAGAACGCCGCGCTCAGCAGGTTGGTGATGAGGGTGGCCACCGGGCCGATGACGAGGTAGCCCAAGACGATGGAGACCGTCATCGTGGCGAGCGGGACGAGGAACATCTTGAGCGCAGTCGGCATCCAGCTCTTGAGCCAGCGCTCAAGGATAGAGCCGAACCACACCATGAGAAGGACGGGGATCACCGAGCTCACGTAGCCGGACACGGGCATGATGATGGGGACCCCGAGGGCGGTGGCGTACCACGAGAAGGTGCCGGCCACGCCGAGGTCGATGCTGCCGAGCGCCTCGCCCGAGGTCAGGGCGACCATCGTCGGGTAGAGGAGCGCCACGCCGATTGCCACGCCGGTGAACTCGTTCATGCGGAACTTGCGCGCGGCACTGAACGCCAGGGCGACGGGAAGGAAGTAGAAGAAGCCGTCAGCCACGGTGTAGAGCAGCGTGTAGAGGCCGTCGTTTGCAAAGGCCGGGACGAAGTAGGTGATGAGGGCAAGCAGTCCCTTCATGATGCCTGCGGCGGCAAGCGGTCCCAGGATGGGCTGGAAGATGCCAGAGATGAGGTCGATGATGACGGAGGCAACGGTCTTATCGCCCTGGGGCTCGTCGTCGGCGCTTGCGCCGCTCGAGAAGTTGCCGGCCTCCATGACCGCGTCGTAGACGTCCTCGACGATGTTACCCACGACCACCTGGTACTGGCCGTTGGCCTGGATGACCTGGATGACGCCCTTGAGGGTCTCAATCTTGGCCGTGTTGGCGCGGGACTCGTCCTTGAGCTTGAAGCGCACGCGCGTGATGCAGTGCGCGACGCTGGCGACGTTCTCGGCACCGCCTACGTTCTCGAGTATGGATCTGGCCAGGTCGTCGTATTTTTCAGCCATTATTTTCTCCTTAGTGATATTGCCCGGGCGGCTAGCCCAGGTCGCCTCCGTTGGTGGCGATGGCCTGTTGATACCAGTAGAAGCTCTTCTTGCGCCTGCGCTCGAGCGTGCCGTTGCCCAGGTTGTCGCGGTCCACGTAGATGAAGCCGTAGCGCTTCTCCATCTCGCCGGAGCCCGCGCTCACGAGGTCGATCGGCCCCCAGGTGGTGTAGCCGAGCATCTCGACGCCGTCCTGCTCGATGGCGTCGCGCATGGCCTCGATGTGCTCGCGCAGGTAGGCGATGCGGTAGTCGTCCTCGATCGTGCCGTCGGGAAGCACCTCGTCATAGGCGCCGAGGCCGTTCTCCACCACAAAGAGCGGCTTCTGGTAGCGGTCCCAGAGGTCGTTGATCGTGATGCGGAATCCCAGCGGGTCGATGACCCAGCCCCAGTCGCTCGTGCGCACGTAGGGGTTCTCCACGCCGGCGAAGGCGTTGCCCTCGGCGACGCCGCCCACGGAGTCGGGGTCGCCCGCGGTGCAGCGCGAGGAGTAGTAGCTAAACGAGATGAAGTCGACGGTGTTCTCCGCAAGGATGCGCTCGTCCTCGGCGGTCATGCCCACGTCGATGCCCTCGCGCTCGAGCATCTTGAGCGCGTAGCCGGGGTAGCGACCGCGCGCCTGCACGTCCACGAAGAAGAGGTCCTCCTGGTTCTTGACCTGCGCCGCGCGAACGTCCTCGGGACGACAGGAGTAGGGGTAGTAGCTTCCCGCGGCGAGCATGCAGCCCACCTTGTTCTCCGGATCGACCTCGTGGGCGATCTTGGTGGCCCAGGCGCTCGCCACAAGCTCGTTGTGCGCGGCGCGGTACTCGGCCTCGCGGGCATTCTCCCCGGGCTCGAGGACGATGCCGGCACCCATGAAGGGACGGTGCAAGATCATGTTCATCTCGTTGAACGTGATCCACCAGCGCACGAGGCCGCGGTAGCGGTTGAAGAGCACCGTCACAAGCCGCTTGTAGAGCTCGATAAGGGTGCGGTTTCGCCAGGCGCCGTACTTCTTGACGAGGTGGATGGGGCAGTCGAAGTGCGTGATGGTCACGAGGGGCTCGATCCCGTGCTCGCGGCAGCAGCGGAACACGTCCTCGTAGAAGGCGAGCCCGGCCTCGTTGGGCTCCTCCTCGTCGCCATTGGGGAAGATGCGGCTCCAGGCGATGGAGAGGCGAAAGACCTTAAAGCCCATCTCCGCGAAGAGGGCTATGTCCTCGCGGT
>URYA01000016.1 GCA_900551975.1 uncultured Collinsella sp.
CCATCTCCGCCAGTTCCGGTGCCGACTTCCTGTGCTACGTGACACCGGCAGAGCACCTATGCCTGCCCAACGCCCAGGATGTGCTCGACGGCCTCATGGCCACCAAGATCGCCGCACACGCCGCCGACATCGCCAAGAAGGTGCCGCACGCCCGCGACATGGACGACAAGATGGGCCAGGCACGCCGCAAGCTTGACTGGGACGCCATGTGGGAGTGCGCGCTCGACCCGGTTACGGGCAAGAAGCGCTACGAGGAGTCCCCCGCCGCCACCGAGGGCACTTGCACCATGTGTGGCAAGATGTGCGCCGTCCGCACCGTCAACAAGATCTTCGAGGGCACCACGATCGACCTCGGCATGGAGGACTAGCCTGTCGCCGCGGCCGCTTCTGTCGGCGAGCTGGTGCCTGTCAATTGTTGACGTGTGAACATTTGCTTGCATTTGCGTAAAGATTGCATCGCCCGCCCGGGTTCGACATAGAGTCGGCCCGGGCATCTTGATAATGCTGGCTTAAAGACCCATTTGATTCCGACCGAACAAGGGAGCGAACATGGATCGTAGTAAGGTACCTGCCGTCCTGTCCATCGCGGGATCCGATTCCAGCGGCGGCGCCGGCATTCAGGCCGACATCAAGACCATCACGGCGCACCGTCTGTATGCCCAGACGGCCATCACCGCCATCACAGCGCAAAACACACTGGGCGTTACCGCCGTGCAGGATATCTCGCCAGATATCGTAGCCGCGCAAATTGACGCCGTTTTTGACGATATCCGCCCGAGCGCCGTCAAGATCGGCATGGTTTCTTCTGTCGAGATTATCGATGTTATCGCCGACCGCCTGAGCGCCTGGAAGGCGACAAACGTGGTAGTCGACCCCGTCATGGTAGCCACCTCGGGCGCACGGCTGATTGCCGAAGATGCCGCAGAGGCGCTCACTCGCCGCCTGTTCCCGCTAGCGACGGTTATCACGCCCAATATTCCCGAGGCCATGGCCCTGCTCGACTACGAGGTCGACTCCGAGCGCACGCAGCAAAATGCTGCCATGCTCCTCACCCGCCGCTTTGGTTGTGCATCCCTCGTTAAGGGTGGGCATCTTGTCAACGAGGCCAACGATGTACTGGCCGAACCCGCGCCACTCGATGACGAGGGCAACCATCTGGGAGATCCACTCACCACGTGGTTCCGCCACAAGCGCATCGAGACCGACAACACGCACGGCACCGGATGCACGCTCTCGTCCGCCATCGCCTGCGCGCTGGCTCAGGGCATGGATCTTACCGACGCCGTCAACGCCGGCAAGGCATACCTGACAGGCGCTCTGGCCGCCGGCCTGAACATGGGCAAAGGCTCCGGCCCTGTCAACCACATGTGGCAGTATTAAGATTCGCAGCCCAAGCCACCGCAAAGGCGCCCGCCCCCTTTGCGGTGGTTTGGGGTCGCGCTACTCTCCGAGCATCTCTTGGAGCTTGGCTGCCACGGCGTGACCCAGGCTCTCATGGCTTTCGGGCATCATATGCAGATAGTCGATATCGCCCGGCTCGGCAAAGTCGGCGGCATTCAAAAAGTCGCAGCCAAACTGCTCAGCCACATGCGCGTAGTACTCACCAAAATGTTCCGAGGCTTCTACGGAATGCTCGTCAAAATCGGTCATATATACGTCGGCGATCTGCGGCTTAATCTTGATAGGCGCCATCAGCAGAATGCGCGGACAAGGCGCAGCGTCGGTCCACGGAAACGCGCGGACGGCGCGAATCAGCGCCATGGCGCCACGGGCGATATCGGAAGCTGTCACGTTAAAGACCGTCTTACAGTCGTTGGTGCCCAGCATGATCACAATGGCGTCCAGCGGCTTATGGGCCTCGAGCAGCATCGGAAGTGCGCGGATGCCGTTAAGATTGGTGTCCAGATGGCACATGTCGTCGCGTACCGTCGTGCGGCCGTTGAGGCCTTCTTCAATTACATGCCAGCCCTCACCTAAGTCACGTTGGGCCACGCCGCACCAGCGCACATCCTGCGCATAGCGCACCGCGGTGCCGTCGCGCATGCCCGCCGGATCGTAACCATAGGTGTTGCTGTCGCCAAAGCATAGAACGTTTTTCATCGTAAGCCCCTCGCTCAGTAAAAAGCCGACGGAAGCAGCCTCTCCCGCCGGCTCGACCCATCTGTCAGCACGTACCAATTACAGGTACTTGCGCCAATCGTCCTCGTCCTCATCATCCTCGGTAGCAGCCTGGGTCTGCTCGGCGGCGCGAGCTGCCGCAGCGCGAGCGGCAACCTGGGCATAGGACTCCTCGTTGCGCTCGGGGAAGTTTGCCAGCACGTGCTCGAACTTGGCAAAATCCTCATCCCAGCGCGTAGAAGGCACGGCAAAGAAGACTTGCTTGACCTTAAAGTCGCCCGACGCGAGCTCCTTGCGGAAGAGCTCGGCCACGGCCTCTGCGTCAAAGCCGTTGTTGTCGCAGCCCCAAGCGCCCAGCACGAGCTTCTCGCGACCTAGCTCGTCGCAAATGGCAAGCACAAAGCGAATGCGGTCGCGCAGGGCATCCAGCAGAGCATCGTCGCTCACGCGATACTCCTGGCGGGCGCGCTTAACGTTGGGCGCGGCGGCCACGATCACGTCGGCGTATGCATGCACGTGGTTGCGGTCGAAGCGCACCGCAGGCACCACCAGCGCACGGTTTCGGTAAAGCTCGCAGTTGATGTTGCGGCGACGGTTCTCGCCGTACCATTTGCGCTGCTTATCGAGAACGTTGTACAGATACGAATCGGCGCACAGCGTGGCCTCCTGGCCCAGATAACCCTGAATATAGCCACCGCCCGGGTTGGTGAACGAGGCAAAGGCGAGCACGGCCATGTCGCAGAACTGCGCATAGCCACGACCGTTGTCCAGGATAGCCTGCGTGGCGGAGGCATCGAGCACGGTGACCTCGGGCAGAACCGGAGCGGGCTCCTCAGCAGGCGCGGACTCAGCTTCAGCGATTTCCTCGGCAGGCTCCTCGACGGGCTCAGGCGCTGCCTCGGTCTCGGACGCTGCCTCGACCTCGGCAGCCTCCGCGCCCTCGACGTCCTCGGCAACCTGTTCTTCGGTGGCCACAGCACTCTGAACCTTGGCCTTCATCGCCGAGACAAAGCCGGCAGGCATACCGTCAAACTCGCGAACACCGGCAAGCGAACGCTCGATATCCTTGGCGCACGCTTCGGACACAGTTGCCACGTGACGCTCGGCGGCCTTGGCACGGGCCTCGCGCTTGGGATTGGGCTGACCCGCTCGGTTGGACCTGCGGTTACGGTTCCTGTTGTCGACGTCTGCCATAAGTGGTCACCTTTCTCGGTCTCTGCCGCTATCGGCTTTTCCCATCCATGATACCCCGCCGCGTACAAAAAAGACGGCCCCGAAGGACCGCCTTTCGCATCGATTTATACGCACGGCAAGCACCGCCGCAATTCGCCACTAGTCGCGACGGCCAAGGATGTTCAGGATGCGCAAGAACACGTTGATAATGTCCACGAATAGATTGGACGCCATGAGCACGGCGTTGGGCAGCGTAGGCGGCACCGTCGTGGCAACATAGGTGTCGTAGCCAATAAAGCCGGCAAACACCACGATCACGATCAGGTCGGTGATGGTCTGCGAGACACCCATGAACATCAGCACGATCTCAACCAGAATCGTGGCAAGCAGAATGCCAAAACCGATGCCATATACGCGCTGGAAAAACTTGGGGAACGTCACGCCCAAGGCGCCAAAGACAAAGGTGATGGCGGCCGTGGCGATAAAGGCAGTGTTGATGGTGGGCAGGTCGTAGTTGGCAAGGCCAAACGACGCGGTCAGGCCAAAGGTACTCGCAAAGATTACGTAGCCCACAAGGGACAGACCCACAGACTGCTTGCCCGCGGCGGCCGACATCATGACCATGCCGACGATGGTCAAAATAAACGAGCCAAAGACCAGCGGCAAGGCGGCGCCGTTCATCATCATGCGCGCAAACGACATGGTGCTCGTAAAGTAGGCGCCGGCACCCATGGCGCAAAAGCCCAAGAAGATCAGGGCAGACATGGCGAGATTGTACGCGCGCGGCGACATCTCCTTGGCACGGCTTGCGCCGGTCTCGACGGGGCCGTTCTGATAGCCCTGGATATCGTTCATAGGTTCGTCCTTTCAAAAGCGCCGCGACAGCGCCGTAGGTGACAAGATTCCTGTCATTGTACCCGAATGCCGTACGTCCTTACCTACGGCGCTCGCCCTCGAGCGTACGGTCGAATGCCCACACCCACCAACGCATCAGATGGGCCTGCGAGCCATCCGGTCGTTCACGCGTCTGGTCCTCCAGATACAACTCGGTCGCATGCCCGCCAAAACGCACCTTATAGGTTGCCGTACGAATGCCGTGAACCGTTAGGCCAAAACCGGTGGATGAGACAATCTCGTCGATCGTAAAACAGCGACCGTCGACCCAGCAGACGGTGACCGGCACGACCTGTCCGCCCGCGAGGATGCGAGCCACGACGTCCACATACTGCTTGTGCACGCGCCGAGTTTTGCCATCTGTCTGTCGATATTCCATGTCTCCTATTATCGAACACATGTTTGCATGTTGTAAAGCGAACAGACTGTGGTTTTGGAGTGTCGGAGCAATCGCACGTGTCCGCATGGCGTGTTAGCAAAAAGAATACCCGCGGTCAACAGGACTAATATTCAATTTTAATGCCAAAAAATCCACTTCTCACGTCAGAACTCCGTTAAGAAACCCACAGGAGGTGATACGATTTATCATGTTTTTGTAACGTGCCTGCAAACTTCGAGAAAGCCCATATATGGACGTAACGTTCTCAACCTTCCTCGGCCAAATTGTGTCGAACCCAGTCCTTGCCGTCACCGTGATCCTCGCGCTCGGCGCCATCTTCGTCAATGGATGGACCGACGCGCCCAACGCCATCGCGACCTGCGTCACTACGCGTTGCATGCCCGCCCGCGCCGCCATTCTCATGAGCGCCGCATTCAACTTCCTCGGCGTGCTCATCATGACGCACTTTAATGCGAGCGTCGCCAACACCATCTCACATATCGTCGACTTTGGCGGAAACAGCACCATGGCGCTCGCCTGTCTGTGCGCGGCGCTGTTCTCCATCGTCGTCTACGGCGCCACAGCGTCGCGTTTTGGCATCCCCACCTCGCAAAGCCACAGCCTTATCGCCGGCCTGACCGGTGCCGCTATCGCCCTCGGCGGCGCGAGCAGCGTCAACGTCCACGAGTGGATGAAGGTCATCTACGGCCTGGCGCTCTCCATCGGCCTGGGCTTTGTCATGGGCTGGGTCCTGTGCAAGCTCGTCTCGATTCTTTTCGCCGCCGCCAACAGGCGGCGTGCCAATGTCTTCTTTAAATATGCTCAGATCGCAAGTGCCGCGGCCATGAGCTTTATGCACGGCGCGCAGGATGGACAGAAGTTCATCGGCGTGCTCTTTTTAGGCGTGGCCTTCGCAAACGGCCAGACCAGCGTCGGTGATGCCGGCATCCCCATCTGGATTATGCTGCTGTGCTCGGCCACCATGGGCATCGGCACCAGCGTGGGCGGTGAGCGCATCATCAAGTCCGTCGGCCAGAGCATGGTTAAGCTCGAGAAGTATCAGGGCTTCTCCGCCGACCTCGCGGGCGCCGCGAACCTGCTGCTTGCCACCCTTACCGGCATCCCCGTGTCCTCCACACACATCAAGACCTGCGCCATCATGGGCGTCGGTGCCGTCAAGCGCCTCTCGGCGATCAACTTCGGTGTCGTCAAGGACATGATGTTCACCTGGTTCTTCACCTTCCCCGCCTGCGGACTCATCAGCTTTGTCATGGCCAAGCTGTTCATGATGTTCCTCTAATCAAACCGAACGTCCATCCGGACCGCAACACTTCGCCCACCCGTCTTCGCCTCGAAAGGACCCACCCATGGCAAAGAAACCCGATTCGTTCTACTTTGACAACTACGTCGCTTGCGCCGACCTCGCCGTCCAGGCCGCAGAGCTGCTCACCAAGATTTTTGAGAACTTCGATCCCGCGCAGATTCACGACATGCTCAATAAGATGCATGCGATTGAGCATGCGGCAGACAAGAAGCACCACGAGCTCGAAGACGCCCTGCTCACCGCCTTTATCACCCCGCTCGAGCGCGAGGATCTGGATCTGATGAGCTGCGCGCTCGACACCGTGCTCGACCGTATTGAGGGCGTCGTGCAGCGCGTCTACTTCACCAACATCCAGAGCATCCATCCCGACGCCATCGTCATCGCCCACAAGGCAACCGATGCCTGCCGCGCCATGAAGGACCTGATGGTCGAGCTTCCCAACTACCGCAAGTCCAAAACGCTGCGCGAGCTGGTCATCCAGATCAACACCATCGAGTCCGAGGCCGACGAGCTCTACATCAACGCCATGCGCAACCTACACGTTAACGGCAAGGACCCGCTCGAGGTCATCGCTTGGCGTGACGTGTACGCCTTCCTGGAGTACTGCGCCGACTGCTGCGAGAATGTGGCCGATGTCGTGGATTCGATTGTCATGAAGAACAGTTAATTGGGGGTACGTATCCCACCGGTCGCGGGCCCGACCACTAATACCTTTTTCACTCCGGCTGCAAGCAGAGTCGTTCAAAAGGTATTAGTGGTCGGGCCCGCTCCCTTACGTACCACCATTGGGAACTTTGGCTGATAGTTATAGCGCAATGGGGGTTTGGCTGAAGGGACCTTTGGTATCCGTTCGGACACTTTGGCCCTCGATGAGCGTTTGGCTGATTGCTGCTTTGGGTACCCTTTGTTTTGCTTTGGGTTGATTCGTTGAATTTGGAGGGCTTGTATGTCTTATTTGGATCTGGCTCGGGGTCGGTATTCTTGTCGTGAGTTTGAAGATCGGGCTGTGGAGCAGGCTGTGGTGGATGCCATTGTTGAGACTGGGCGTATTGCTCCTTCTGCTTGCAATAATCATCCAACCCGTGTGATGGTGTTGGATACGCCTGAGCTTCTGGAGAAGGCTGCTGCTTGTCAGCCTCGGTTTGCTCGTGATGGATCTATCTTTGGCGCTCCGCTCATCTTCCTTATTTGTAGCGTTACCGAAGACGCTTGGGTGCGCCCGTATGACCAGATGAATTCCAGTGAAATCGATACGTCCATCGTGTGCGATCAGATGATGATGGAGGCCACCGAGCAGGGCCTGGGAACGTGCTGGGTATGCCATTTTAAGCCTGAGGTGGCACAGGAGCAGTTCAATCTGCCCAAGGGCGTCTATCCCTATCACATGCTCGTCTGCGGCTATCCTGCCGACCACATCGCCGATCCCGAGCATCGCGAGGCCCGTACCATTCCCCTCTCCGACTTCCTCCTCAAGTAGGTTTTGGGACATGCCTTAAAACCTACCCTTGACCGCTCACCCGTTCGCCGAGTTCTGCGCCATTATGTGCAGGGCTCGGTTTTTTATGTTACGCACCCCGGCACAGTCATAAAAAAGGACCCGCAAGCTGCGGGTCCTTTCTAGGCACTAAATTGTAGGCCGAATGTTAGTCCAGGTCGTCGGCAGCAAAGTTGTCGATCGGGGCAAAGGGATCGGCCACGGGGACAACCGGGTCAGCGACGGGCAGCGGCTCGGCGGGAACAGTCACCGCAGGAGAAGCGGCGGAACCGACCGGCGTGGAGGCCATGAGGTCGGCCGGGAAGGAGTTCTGGGCATCGTCCATGAAGTGCTGGATGAGCTTGAGGTACTCGGCTTTGAACTCCTCACGGGAAGCCTTCAGACGGTCGATCTCCTCGAGCTCGGCCTGCTTTTCGGTCAGAGCCTGGCGGATAACCTCGCGGGCCTTGGCGTCAGCCTCGTTGCGAATACGCTCAGCGTTCTCATTGGCATCGTTGACGATGGTCTCAGCGGTCTGCTGGGCAGCGATCAGGGCAGCGGAAATCTGGCGCTCCTGAGCGGAGAAGTCAGGGGCGGGAGCAGCCACGGGGGCGGCAGGAACGGCCTGGGCGGGGGCATCCTGAGCCTGGGCAAGCTGAGCCTGCGCATCGGCAAGCTGCTGCTCGGTAGCAGTCAGACGACCCTTAAGGTCGACGATCTTAGCGAGCATAGCGTCAACCTCGGAGGACAGCGTCTCCAAGAAGACGTCGACCTCAGCAGGATCGTAGCCACGCTTGGCCTCAGAGAAAGTCTGAGCCTGGATGTCTGCAGGGGTAATAGCCATAACAAGTCTCCTTTTTCATCGCCTCGGCGCTACACGCCCGACGTAAGTTACTAAGTCAGTTCTACACGAGTATACCTATAAGAAGCTGCAGAACCAGCCTCTGCACCAACTGCAACGCAATAATCGCAACGACCGGCGAAAAATCGATACCGCCCATCGGCGGGATGAAACGACGGAACAGGTTGAGCCACGGACCGCACACGCTATCAAGCACCGCGGCAATATCCTGAAGCAAACCACCCTGCTTCATGGGAATCCACGTCATAAAGCAGTAGACGACAATGAGCGTGGAATAGAAGTTGAACAGCGTGTTGACCAGCTGGACGATAGTGTAGATGTTGATGGGAATCTCCTCGTCTTGCCTTTACTTGAGGTAGCCGTCGGCACGAAGCTTCTTGAGGTCCGAATCTTTGACCTCGCAGCCGGCGGGCAACACCATGAACACGCGGTCGCCCACCTCCTTGACCGTGGCGCCCAGACCGCAGGCAAAGCCGTAAGAGAAGTCCAAGACGCGCTTGGCAACTTCGGTGCGTACGCCCACAAAAATCAGTGCGACAGGCTGCTTGGTGCGAACGCGGCGCACCACGGTCTCCACGTCGTCATAGCTCTCGGGGCGCAGGACATAGGCCGGCAGCTGCGGCGTGGCGTTGATGATATTGCTCGCATAGGCCGAGGCATCGCTCGGTGCAGGCGCGGGCGCAGCGGCGGCACGGGCGCGGGTGTTCTCGGCGTAGCTAGACGGCGTGTCATAGGCACCAGGACGATAACCGCTCGCAACACTGTCCTGCGAGCGCGAAGGCGGGTTATACGTCGTGGCATGGCGGGAGTCATCGCCGACCAGCTGACCGGAGCGCGTGTACACCGCGACCGACTCGGCCTCACCGCGACGCGTCTGACCAAGCAGGCCGTTGCTCGGCTCGTCTTGGGTGTAGAAGCCCTCGCCCGAAGCACCACTGTAGCCGTTGTTCTGATAGCCATCGTCGTAGCCGTCATCGTAGCCGTAGTCGTCGTCTTGGCCATAACCCTGGTCGTAACCCTGCTGGCCGCCCAGGTGCATCTTATTTTTAATCTCGTCAAGGAAGCCCATGGTTGTGTCCTCTCGCGGTTTAGTGCAGGCGCCCCGATAATCAGTGCGCACTTCAGAGCCTTATTTTACTGCAAACTCCGGGCTAAATACTACCCTGCCCAGGCGAACGAGCGTAGAGCCCTCCTCAAGGGCAGGCTCAAAGTCCTCGCTCATGCCGCAGGAAAGCTCAGGCAGGTTCAAATCGGAATGCGCCGCCTCCAGCTCATCCCTCAGCTCACGAAGCCCCGCAAAGGTGCGGCGTGCCACATCCTTATTCCCCCGGGGCGCCATAGTCATAAGCCCCTGCACGCAAATTCCCTCAAGTTCCGCAAACTCACCCGCGGCGGCGCGAATCTCATCGGGCGAAAAGCCTCCCTTTGACTCCTCACCACTCACATTGACCTCAATGAGCACACGCTGAGGGCCGGCGAGCTCGCCTGCCTCGATCTTGCGGACAGCACGGCTCGAGATCGCCTGCGCCAGATGCAGCGAACCCACCGAGTGAATCAGCTCGGCTGAGCCCAGCACCGCATTGATCTTATTGGTCTGCAGGTTGCCGATCATATCGAAGCGCACCTCGGGCAGCTCCGGATGCTCCGCCAGACCCGTGAGCTTGCGAACCAGCTCCTGCGGGCGGTTCTCGGCAAAATGGCGATACCCCGCATGGATGGCGGCAACGGTCTCATCGACACCAACGGTCTTGGACACGGCAATGAGGCGCGCGGCGTCGTGGGGGCGGCCCGCGCGATCGAGCGCCGCATAAAAACGTTCCAGAATCTGCTCGCGGCGAGCGCCCATCAAGTCCAAATAGTTATCCATTGCCAATCGCCTCCGCTGACAGCCAAACAAGTAGTCCCATGCTAACGCAAGAGCGCGGCCCCGCATGTGCAAGGCCGCGCTCACTTAGGTATTTACAATCTTTCGACGAACGGGGTTACTTACTCCTCGTCGTCCTCGCCATCGTCCTCGTCCTCAAGATGATCGAGCAGGTAGCGAAGACCCTCGCTGACCTCGTTAGCAGGCACCTTGGCAACGTAGTGCGCGTCGACGGCGGGCCTCATAATGACGCCCTCGCCCGAAGGCACGCGCATGCTCTCGAGCTCGTCCTCGTCCGTACGGGCGATATCGCCGGCAGTCATACGCTGGCCGGTCAAAAGGAAGGTCAGACGGCAGGCGGCATCGATGGAAATCGAGGCGATGCGATCGAGATAGCGCGATACCATGATGGCGCGGCGCAGGTCGTCATAGTTGCTGTCGTCGTCCATAAAATCGCCCGTGTCCATGCGGTTAAAGGTGCGGAAGAACTTCTCGTAGGCGGCGTGCACTGGCTCGTCCTCGACGGCCAAGTTGCAGATGATGGACATGTCGTTGGTGACGAGCGCAGAAAGCGAAGAGCCCAGCACCTGGTAGACGGCCTCAGCCTCGGCCTCGACCGTGCCGACAAGCTCCTTGGGCAGCGAGATGTCGGCCTTGATCATATGGCGCGTGGCGCGGCAGATCTGACGGACCTTATCGGTCATGCGCTGCAGGTTAAAGTCGACGTAGATGATCGTCTGAAGCAGGCGGAAGTCGGAGGCGACCGGCGACTGCGTGGCGATCAGGTTGTAGCACACGGCCTCCAGATTGGCGCAGCGCGCGTCGATTGAGAGCGTGCGCTTCTTGGTCTTGGTGGCGAGTTTGCGGTCGTCGGTCACATAGGCCTTCACGGCATCGTGGAGGGCCAGATCGACAGCCTCATAGATGCTCAGCATCTCATGACGGGCCTCGATGAGCTGACGGGAAAACAGTTTGCGCATGGTTCACTCCAATCAGTTGGGTGCGGTCATGCCGCCCGCACAGTGAATACGCACCGGACCAGGTCCGATCGGCTTGGGACTAGTCGCACCGATCAGCCAAAGCGGCCGGTGATATAGTCTTCCGTCCGCGAGTCCACCGGGCTGGTGAAGATCGCGTCGGTTTGACCATACTCGATGAGCGTGGCGGGCTCGCCGGCAACTTCCTGCAAGAAGAATGCGGTGTAGTCGCTGATACGAGCTGCCTGCTGCATTGAATGCGTGACGATGATGATCGTCATCTCGGGCGCCAACTCGGCCATCAGATCCTCGACCTTAGAGACGGACGTGGGGTCGATGGCGGAGCAGGGCTCGTCCATCAGAAGGACATCGGGCTGCACCGCAAGCACGCGCGCGATGCACAGACGCTGCTGCTGACCGCCCGAGAGCGCCAAACCGTCCTTGTTGAGCTGATTGGATACCTCTTTCCAGAGGTTGGCGCGCTTGAGCGATTCTTCGACGATGTCATCGAGGTCGCTTTTGCTAGTCACGCCCTGCAGACGAGGGCCAAAAGCGACATTCTCGTAAATGGATTTGGGAAACGGGTTGGGCTGCTGAAAGATCATGCCCACGCGGCGACGGAGGTCGACCGGGTCGACACCCTCGGCATAGATATCGTTGCCGTCGAGCGTCATGGTGCCCTCGACGCGCGTGCCCTCGATCAGGTCATTCATGCGGTTGATGCAGCGCAAAAACGTCGACTTGCCGCAGCCCGAAGGGCCAATGAAGGAGGTGATGGCGTTTTTGGCGATGTTGAGGTCAAGCCCCGTCAGCGCATGAAAGTCACCGTACCAAAAGTTGAAATCCTTGGCCGTAATGGCCGCTTGCTCCAACGTGGGAGCGGACTGATAAACGGACATGGGACTCCTTAACTAGCGACGCTTGCGCGACAGGAAGCGCGCAAACAGGTTGAAGGCCAAAATGATCACCATCAGCAAGAGCGCGGTGCCGTAGGCTGCGTTCATGTTGATGCCGTCGTTGGCAAGCAGGTACAGGTGGACCGTCATGGGGCGGCCGGAATCGAGCGGCGAAATAGGTAGATTGATGGCCTGGCCCATGGTGTAAAGTACAACCGCGGTCTCGCCAATGGCACGGCCGATGGCAAGGACGATGCCCGTGGCAATACGGCCAAAGGCGGAAGGAAGCACGATCTTGGAAACGACCTGCCACTTAGTGGCGCCCAAGCCATATGCGCCCCAACGGATATAGCGCGGCACGGCGCGAATAGCCTCCTCGGTGGTGCGCATAACGATAGGCAGCATCAGAAGCGCCAGCGCCAGGGCAGCCGAGACCATCGAAAGGCCCAGACCCATGGCCTCGACAAACAAGGCGTAGCCAAAGAGACCCATAACGATGGAGGGCACCGAGGCCAAAGCGTCAGCAGCATAACGGATGAGCTCGACGACCTTGCCCTGTTTGGCGTACTCGGCCAGATAGACGGCCGCTAGCACGGCGACCGGCGTACAGATGAGCATGGCGAGCGCCGTCACGTAGATGGTCGAGACAATCGTAGGCCAAATGCCGCCCTCGGCGTTGACACCCTGGGGCCAACCGAAGATAAAGTCGAGCGAAATATGCGGTAAGCCATTAACAACCACGTAGGCGATGATAGCGACCAGCACAAGCGTGGTGATGTAGGCCGCGGCGCGGAACACGCCGAGCATGATCTTGTTTGACAGGTCCTTGTTGATACGGCCCTTCTTACCGTGGGAAAGGGCACGCTTGATGCGCCCGCGCGACGAGGTCGTATCGACCGTCGTGTCAACGGAATCGGACATAGCCTACCCCCTCTTCTTCTTGGAAATCAGACGGACGATGCCCACCAGCATGGCGGAGATGATAAACAGGACCACGCCCATGCCGAACAGCGCCGAGCGGTGCAGGCCCGAGGAATAGCTCATGTCGAGCGCGATCTGGCTCGTGAGCGTCGAGATGGGGCTCGCAATGCTGTCGGGAATAACCGGAGCGTTACCCACGACCATGAGCACGGCCATGGTCTCACCGATGGCACGGCCCATACCCAGCACGATGGCATCAACGATACCCAGTTTGGCGGCAGGTAGCACGACCTTATAGATGGTCTGCCACTTAGTAGCACCCATGGCATACGATGCCTCGCGAATGCCCATGGGAATGGAATTGAGGGCATCGATGGTAAGCGTCGTGATGGTAGGGACGATCATGATGGCGAGCACGAACCACGCTGTCAGCGCACCAAAACCAAGACCACCGGTCAGTTGTGCGATAAACGGGCGGATGATGATCATGCCGAAAAAGCCGTAGATGATAGAAGGGATGCCGGCCAGCAGGTCGACGGCAGGGCTGATGAGCTTGCGCACGCGCTTGCCGGCGATCTCGACCAGGTATACGGCCGTACCCACACCTAGCGGCACGCCCATGGCGAGCGCACCGACGGTCACCAGACCTGAGCCGGCAAGCAGCGACATGATGCCGTAGTGGCCCTCAGAGGGCGCCCACGTAAAGCTAAAGAAGTCCGCCAGACCGATGTCGGTAAAGACGGGCAGCGCCGAGTACGTGGTAAAGACAAAAATCAGGATGACGGTAACGACCGCCAAGAACGCGCAGGCAAAGAAGATCCACTGCAGCGCCTTCTCCTTGATATAGGTACTGCGCGATACGAGCGCCAGCTCGCGCTTCTTGGGCGTCTGAACATTCTGCTCAGTCTGGGAGTTTTCCTGTGCTTCCATGCTACTCACTCCCCTTCTCGTCGTTGGTGACGGGGATAAAGCCCGCCTCACGAATCTGCTTGTCCATCTTTTCGGACGTCACGTAGTCGATGTAATCCTGCGCCTGCTGCGAAGGCGCACCCTTCACAAAGAAGTAAAGGTCGCGTGAGATGGGATAGCCGCCGCTCGCGACCGTCTTCTCGGACGCCTCAACATGATTGACCGAGACGGCCTTGACCGAGGTCTTGGCGTTGAGGCTATCGACGAAGCCCAGCGAAATGTAGCCAATGGCACCGCGCGAACGAGATACCACGTCGCGCACCTGGCCCGTGCCCGAAAGAACGGCCGAGCGGCGATCGAACGGGGTGCCGTCCATCACGATGGTGCGAAAGGCCTCACGCGTGCCGGACGCCTCATCTCGGTTGATGACCTGAATCCTCAGGTCCTCGCCACCGACTTCTTTCCAGTTGGTGATCTTGCCGGCGTAAATATCGCGGAGCTGCTCGGTCGAGAGGTTATCGACGGGGTTATCGTCGTTCACGATGACCGCGATACCGTCGTGGGCAATGACGATGGGAGTCAGGCCCAGATCCTGTTCGTCGGCATTGAGTCCACGGGAGGAGCTGGCGATATCGGCCGTGCCGGCGCTGACGGCCTCGATGCCAGCGGAAGAACCCAAACCGGAAACGAGCACGTCGATGCCGGTCTCCTCCTTAAAACCCTCGGCCGCAATCTCGGCGATAGGAAGGCAGGTCGTGGAGCCGGCGACGGTAATGGAAGAGGTAGAAGATCCCGAAGAACAGGCGCACAGCGTAAGCGTAAGCACAGCGCCGCTCAGGACCGATACGATCTTTCTCATAGCATCACGCCGATCGCAGCATGGCGCCCACAGGTGCCGTTCTCGTTACGGTAGGAATAAAAGCGGTCGTTCTGACGCACGGTCGAAAGCTGGGTATCCACGATATTATCCGCGTCGACACCGACATCTACCAGCGCCTCGCGAATGGCAGCGGAAAGATCGAGCATGCGAGAGGTACTCGCATCGATGCAAGAGAACTCGGCGGCAAAGCGATCCATGAGTTCCTGGGATACCTCATATTCGTCACCCAAGATATGGGGGCCGATATAGGCGGAAACGCCGCTCGCATCGCAACCGGCAGCATCGCAAAGCGCCTGGCACGCCTTGGCGGAAATGCGTGCAATCGTGCCCTTCCAACCGGAGTGCACCACGGCAAATCCGCCAGGGGCCACCAGCACCACGGGAACGCAGTCGGCAAAGCAGAGCAGCACGGGTACGTTATGCGCCGTACAGACGATGGCATCGCAGCCCTCGGCAATCTGCTCGCGAACGTCCTCAAGGTCATCGGCGCCGTTCGAGGTCACCGCAACGATATGGTCACCATGGACCTGATTGGGAACGAGCAGGTTGTGCTCGCACTCGGCGGCACCCATAGCCTCGAGCGCGCGACGACGATTTTCTTGAACAGCAAAGGGATCATCGCCAACATGCGAGCCCAAGTTGAGTGAGGAGTACGCATCTTCGGAAACACCACCGGCGCGCTCGGTGAAGGCAAAGCGAACATCGGATGTCGCGCCTTCCACCAACGTAACTCCATCATGGTCGACACGCGAAACTTTGTCCGCACGTGCTGCCATACTAAAGCCTCCTAATAACACAAGTACCGCGGCATCGCCGCTACAGCCAGCGTTTATACGGCTGTCATACTTCTCTAAAAGGATACCTGCTGCGCTGGAGGCAATCGTAAAGGGAACGTAAAGAGATTGGAGGTTCTAGTTTACAAAGTCGAAATAAAAAGGGCGCGTCCATACGGACACGCCCCTGTGCACAACAATGCAAAGAACGACTTAGAAGCTGCCGCGCTTCAGGAAGTCGGGAAGCTCGAACTGATCGTTGCCGAAGTTAGGAAGCTCGGTGCCACCGACGTTGCGGGTCGGAGCGGCCTGAGCCGGGCTGGTGGCCGGAGCGGTGCGCTGCGGCTCAGCGGAGGCAGCGGCCTTGCTCTGAGACTGCTGAGCAGCAAAGAGCTCGTCCTGACGGTTGACGTTGGAGTCGGAGAAGCCCGTAGCGATGACGGTGATACGCACCTGATCGCCCAGGGACTCGTCGACAACGGTACCGAAGATGATGTTGGCCTCGGGGTCGACGGCGTTGGCGACAACGTCGGCGGCGTCGCTGATCTCCTGGATGCCCAGGTCCTTGGAACCGGCGATGGAGAGCAGCACGCGTGTGGCACCATCGATGGAGCTCTCGAGCAGCGGGCTGGAGATGGCCTGCTGGGCTGCGTCGACGGCACGGGTATCCCCAGAAGAGGTACCGATACCCATCATGGCGGTACCGGCCTGCTTCATGATGGTCTTAACATCGGCGAAGTCCAGGTTGATGATACCGGGGACGGTGATGAGGTCGGTGATGCCCTGGGTGCCCTGGGAAAGGACGCCATCAGCAATCGCGAAGGCCTCGAGCATGGTGGTCTTCTTCTCGGCGATGTCGAGCAGCTTATCGTTAGGGATGACAATCATGGTGTCGACGCAATCGGAGAGGGTCTTAATGCCCTCCTCGGCGCTCTTCTTGCGCTTGCGGCCCTCGAAGGTGAAGGGCTTGGTCACGACGGCGACGGTCAGTGCACCGACCTCGTTCATCGCGATATCGGCAACGATGGGAGCAGCGCCGGTACCGGTGCCACCGCCCTCGCCGCAGGTGACGAACACCAGCTTCACGGGGAAGGTATGG
>URYA01000017.1 GCA_900551975.1 uncultured Collinsella sp.
TTCTTTGGCGGCATCCCCTTTGTGCAGGAGCACTTTGAGCTGCTAATCGTCGGCATCGTTGCCGTGTCGATCATCCCGACCGTGGTCGGTCTGGTTAAGGCTAAGCTTGGCAAAAAGAACGCGTAGCTCGAGTCAGCGCGCAAACCGTGCAGTTGAGGCCCGTCACCGCTTACGGTGGCGGGCCTTTTTGCTTCGGTCAAATGAAAATACTTTACTTAGTTAAAGAAAAACGTTTTATCCGACGCGCGTGCGGAGTACAATCTCGTGCATGCGAATCGACGTGCCATCGGCTTTGATGCTGTTCGCGTGTCCCGTCCGGCTCTACGCTCCGGGCGTGCGACGTTGCGACGCGGCCGGCCTCGGTCCTTGCGTGCGGGTTCGCGAGTTTGCAACTGTGTATGTAAGGAGCGACATATGACTGTCGAGAAGAAGGATATCGATTGGGGTAGCCTCGGCTTTGGCTATATGAAGACCGATTGCAGCTACGAGGCTCATTGGAAGGATGGCGAGTGGGACGAGGGCGGCCTGACCACCGACCACACCCTGCATGTCTCCGAGTGCGGCGGTATCTTCCATTACTGCCAGGAGGTCTTTGAGGGCCTGAAGGCCTACACCGCCGAGGACGGCAGCATCGTCTGCTTCCGTCCCGACATGAACGCCGAGCGCATGTATAACTCTGCGCAGCGCCTCGAGATGCCCCCGTTCCCCAAGGACAAGTTCGTCGAGGCTGTCAAGCAGGTCGTTTCTGCAAACGCCGCCTGGGTTCCGCCCTTCGGTTCCGGTGCGACCTTGTACGTGCGCCCGTTTATGATCGGTTCCGGTGACGTGATCGGCGTGGCTCCCGCTCCTGAGTACACGTTCCGCATTCTCGTGACCCCGGTCGGTCCGTACTTTAAGGGTGGCCTTAAGCCCGTTAAGCTGCGTGTTTCCGAGTATGACCGTGCTGCACCGCACGGTACCGGTAACATCAAGGCCGGCCTGAACTACGCCATGTCCCTTAAGCCCACGATGGAGGCTCACCGCGAGGGCTATGCCGAGAATCTGTATCTCGACTCCGAGTCCCGCACCTATGTCGAGGAGACCGGTGGCGCTAACGTCCTGTTCGTGAAGGAGGACGGAACGCTCGTCGTTCCGCAGTCGCACACCGACTCCATCCTGCCCTCCATCACCCGTCGTTCGCTCGTCCAGGTTGCTCAGGACCTGGGCATGACCGTCGACCAGCGCCCCGTCGAGTGGGCAGAGGTCAAGGCCGGCACCTTTGTGGAGTGTGGCCTGTGCGGCACCGCTGCCGTCATCTCCCCGGTCGGCGAGATCGACAACAAGGTCTATGGTGCCGACGAGACTGTGACCTTCCCGGCTGGCTACACCGAGATCGGTCCCGTGATGAAGAAGCTTCGCGAGACCCTGACTGGTATCCAGTCCGGTGCTGTCGAGGATAAGCACAACTGGGTTTACACCGTCGCGTAATTAGCCTTTCCTGTCCGGGCGGAGAGCAAGTTCCCTCCCGGCGCGTCCTTGGACATGCAAGAAGCCCTCGCTGCGCACTTGAACTGCCTCCCATTTCTTGGACATGAGAAATGGGAGGCTTTCTTTATGCGCGTTGATTTGAGGGTGAAGCATGATGTCGAGGCCAGGAAGGCGGCCATAGGGCTCTTCGAGCTCGGGCACGGGTATAAATCTGCCGCGATCGCCCTTTCGCTTCCCGCGGAAGCCGTGAGAAGATGGCAGGAGATATACCGCGCGTTCGGGAGCGAGGTGCTGCTGCGCATGGACGGAAAGCAGGGCAGGTACACATACGAGCAGAGGGTCGCCGCCGCCTCCGCCGTCGTCGACGGCGGCATGACGAAGGCCGAGGCGATGGCGGCGTTCGGCATAATGTCGATGTCGCCGCTCAAGAAGTGGTGCGCGCTATACCGCGAGGGCGGCGCGGAGGCCCTGCGCCCGAGGCCCAAGGGCCGGCCGAGCGGTTCCAGGGCGAGGCCGCGGACCCGCGAGGAGGAGCTCGAGGAGCGGTGCCGTAGGCTCGAGGCCGAGGTGGCCTACCTAAAAAAATTACGCGCCCTGGTCGAGAGGGACGGGCTCTGACCAGGGCGAAGGCCGAAGCGGTCGCGGCCCTGCGCGCCGAGGGGCACGCGCTCGGGCACCTGCTCGCATGCGCCGAGCTCAAGCGGTCGACCTACTACTACGCCCTCGCGCACCCGCCGAGGCCCACGCGCCCCGAGCTCCGGGAGGCGGCCGCCGAGATCTTCTCGCGCACCGCCAACGGCTGCGGGCACCGGCAGATAGCGATGTGCCTCAGGGCCGAAGAGGGGGCCGTGATAGCCGACAAGACCGTGCTCAAGATGATGCGCGAGATGGGGATTCGCTGCGGGATCAGACGCGAGACGGCCTACCACAGGTACAACTCGTACAGGGGCGTCGTCGGCAGAACGTTCGAGAACGTGATCGCGAGGGATTTCGACGCCGGGGCCCCGTGGCAGAAGCTGGGGACGGACGTCACCGAGTTCAAGGTGGCCGGCGGCAAGGCCTACTGGGCCCCGACGCTGGACTTCTGCACCAAGGAGATCGTGGCGAGCGACATATCGACCACGCCAGACATGTCCCAGCAGGTGAGGATGCTCGACGAGCTGCTGTCCAAGATCCCCGAGGGCGCCGCCCCGACCATGCACTCGGACCGGGGCTGGCAGTACCAGCACGCCTCGTACACATCCAGGCTCGAGGCCGCCGGCATCGTCCAGAGCATGTCCAGGAAGGCGAACTGCATCGACAATGCCGCCACCGAGCAGCTCTTCGGCCACGTCAAGGACGAGTTCTACAGGGGCCGCGAGTGGAAGACGTTCGAGGATTTCAAACGCGACCTGGAGGAATACATAGTCCACTGGAACACGAGCCGGAGGCAGGTAAGATTGAAGGGCCTGACCCCGGAGGAGTTCCGGAATCAGGCCCTCGCGGCCTAGTCGCTATTTAGGGCGTCCAAGATTTGGGGCGCAGTTCAACTTCGTGCGGCGAGGGCTTCTTGCGTCCTGCGGAGTGCGCCGGGAGGGAACTTGCTCTCCGCCCTGCGGGTTCGGCGTTGTCACAACAGGCAATAATTAATCTGATTAAAGATGGTGCGCGGCCTATTGTCCGCGCGTTGTGCGTGGATAATAAAAGGGTCCAAGGTTTGTGCCTTGGGCCCCAAAGGGTTGATGAACTGGCTTGAGACTCGGCCGTGATTGTTAGAACTTGACGGTCGGTGCCTGACGGGCGGCCTCGGCGGCCTCGAAGCCCTGGCGCTCCTTAAACTGGAAGATGCCAGCAAAGATAACGGCCGGGAACGTCTGGATAGCGTTGTTGTAGCTGAGCACGCAGTCGTTGTAGCTTTGGCGTGCATAGCTAATCTTGTTCTCGGTATCCTCGAGCGATGCCTGGAGCTGCGTAAAGTTGGTGTTCGCCTTAAGGTCGGGGTAGGCCTCGGCCACGGCAAAGAGCTGGCGCAGCGCACCGGTCAGCACGTTGTCGGCTTCCATCTTGGCCTCGGGGGTGGTGGCGCTCACGGCGGTGTTGCGCGCGTTGACCACGGCGGAGAGCGTCTCCTGCTCGTGCTTGGCGTAGCCCTTAACGGTCTCCACCAAGTTGGGGATCAGGTCGTTGCGGCGCTGCAGCTGCGTGTCGATGTTCTGCCAGGCGTTATCGATGCGATTGCGCTTGGTGACCATGTTGTTGTAGATGCCGGCGATGGCGCAGACAATCACAACGACAACAACGATACCGATGATGATGGTAGCCATGATGTCTCCGTTTCGAATGGCCGCGGCGTTTCGCGCCAGCTGCCGTTGGTGTAACGGTATTTAGTATACCCACAACCTTTGACGGTGCCGAACTTTCCGGTAAGCGTTATGTTTCAACCAGGGAGGGGGCGCCAATATCGAACGGGCGGTACAGGTGTAAGATATGCGACAAATTAAGGAATGCTGTCTACGCCTTGAGGATGGCGATACGGATGGACCTTCGCATCAAGAAAACCTATCGTGCCCTGTTCGATGCCTTTACCGAGCTGCTCGAAGAGTACCACTTTGAGGACCTGACGGTCGCCATGCTTTGCGACCGTGCCATGATTCGCCGCACGACGTTCTATAAGCACTTTCGCGATAAAAACGATTACTTCGCCTTTTATATCGATGAGCTCATGTCGGGCTTGCCGCAAAAACAGCCCCATGAGGCCGGCGCAGTGTCTGCCGAGGACGTGCGCGCGCTTCGACACGCGATTTTGGACGATGCCATGGATTTGATTCTGGCGCACGAGCAGCTCATGGATAACATTTTGGCAAGCAGCATGTCGGGCATGTTGACCAACGTTATTTGCGACCGTATTGCCCGCTCCATCCGCGAGCGTGTGATGAACGTGCTTGCCGAGGATGCCCTGGCCCCCGTGTCACTCGAGACGACGTCTGAGTTTGTCGCCGGCGGTATTATTCGACTTTTCACGATATGGTGGGAGTCGGGTCACGACCTCGAGCGTCGACCCGAGATGGCCGACGTGGTCGATGCGCTGTTCGAGCGAACCATGACGCCGGTGCATCACTAGAAGTGGCGGAGAGAGGGGGATTCGAACCCCCGGAACGCTCTCGCGCTCAACGGTTTTCAAGACCGCCGCATTCAACCGCTCTGCCATCTCTCCGTGAGTCGTAATGATAGCATCGTTTTGAATTTGCGGCAGGGAAGGCGAACGATGACGATCACCGAAATCGACGAGAAGTTCATGCGCGAGGCGCTGGCCGAGGCGCGCGCCGCCGCTGCGGTGGGCGAAGTCCCCATTGGCGCTGTGGTGGTGCGCTCGGGTGAGATTGTCGCGCGGGCGCATAATCGCCGCGAGCTCGACCAGGACCCTTCGGCGCATGCAGAGTTCGCGGCCCTGTGCGCTGCCGCTCGGTCGCTCGGTCGTTGGCGCCTTTCCGATTGCACGGTCTATGTAACGCTCGAGCCCTGCTGCATGTGTGCGGGGCTTATGGTCAACGCGCGCGTGGGGCGCTGCGTGTATGGCGCGGCTGATGCCAAGGCGGGCGCGCTGGGTTCGCTGTATGACCTGAATGCCGATTCGCGTCTGAATCATCGGTTTAACGTACATGCCGGCGTGCTGGCGGATGAGTGTCGTGATGTGTTGAGCGGCTATTTTAGTGGGCTGCGTGACACCGATGGTGCTGTTTGCGGCTGTGGGGCTGATCTTGAGGCGCATGCCGCTCATGCCGCAGCGCTCGCGGGTGCCGAAGAGGATGCTGGCACGGCGGTTGACTTTGGTCCCGCGCGTCGCCGGCCCCGCCGTGTGCTGCTGGCGATCGACTCCTTTAAGGGCAGCGTTTCGAGTGCACAGGCGGAGGAGGCCGTTGCTGAAGGCGTGCGCCGTGTGTGGCCCGATGCCCAGGTAAGCGCGCTGCCGCTGGCGGATGGCGGCGAGGGAACGCTCGATGCCGTTGCCGCGTGCGGCGGTGAGGTCGTGGCATGTGAAGTCGCAGGCCCTCTGGGCGACTGTGTGTCTGCCCGGATGCTGGTGGACGGCGAGCACGAGTCGGCTGTAATCGAGATGGCCGAGGCGGCGGGTATTGGGTATTCGCCTTGCACAGAGCCGGCGGCGTTGGCCGCTACGACCTATGGCGTGGGCGAGTTCATGCTTCGAGCGGTTCGTGCTGGGGCAAAGACTATCTATATTGGTCTGGGCGGCAGTGCCACCAACGACGGTGGCGCCGGCATGCTGCAGGCGCTGGGCGCGCGTGTGGTCGATGATCAGGGCTGCGATGTCGCCCCTGGTCTCGCGGGGCTTGAGCAGGTGGCGAGTATCGATTTGGCACCGGCGCTTCGGGCGCTGAATAGCGCGCGTATCGTCGTGCTCTCTGATGTCGAGAACCCGCTCGTGGGGCGTCGTGGGGCACTTGCAGTGTTTGGCGGGCAAAAGGGCCTGCCGACAGACGATGTCGAAGCGCTGGGCAGGTACGACAGTTGGATGGTCGGCTACGGCCGCCTGCTCGATGCGGCGATTACCGGGGTGCGGGCTCAGGGGTTGTTGCGCGTGCCCGAGGGCGTGCGGACATTTGGCTCGGTGCTCGGCGTGCCTGGCGCGGGCGCGGCAGGTGGCTTGGGCGCCGCGCTGCTGGCGCTCGGTGCTGAGTTGCGTTCGGGCGTGGAGACGGTGCTCGATCTGATTGGGTTTGACGAGCGCGTGCGCGATGTCGACCTGGTCATTACAGGCGAGGGCAACATGGACGAGCAATCCGCTGCCGGCAAGGCGCCGGTGGGCGTGGCCCGCCGTGCCAATCGCTATGGCAAGCCGGTAGTCGCCGTCGTGGGCGGTCGTGCGGATAATTTGGATGCGGTGTATGGTCAGGGCATCGACTTGGTCCTGCCGGTCTGCCGCAGGCCCATGCCTCTTGACCAAGCGCTCGACCCCCAGGAAGCCACAACCAACCTCATCTGCGCCGGTGAAGCAGCCGCCCAAGCCTACGACCTCGCCCGCCTCTAAAACCCAACTCCCTATAAGTTGCGGTGGAATAGTTCCTGTTTGGCGGCTCAGGCGGCAAAAACAGGAACTATTCCACCGCAACTTCGAGAATGGCTATCCGAGGCTGGTCGCCTTGGGCCTTGGGTCGGACCGTCCGCCATGAAATGCGGCCATCTACTACGTTTAGCCGAGCACCCTTGACCATCCCGGATTTTGTGAAATTAAAACCGCAGGTAGAAAGCTTGCCGATTTTCGAAAAAGCCGGCTATGGTTGACCCCTGCGGCCTAAACGTAGTAGATAGGCCCCTTTTGTGGCACGGCAGCAGACCAGTCTTTTTGGGACGGGGCTTATTTGACTACCTGTCGATCTGATTGCCCAAGTAGTCAAAAAGCCCCGTCCCAAATTAGCTACCTTGCCCCATCGGGCGGGAGCGGGTAAGATATATCGAGCGCCTAGCGCGTTCGATGGGTTCGGATGACGACATGTTCCGAATCTGGTCAGGTCCGGAAGGAAGCAGCCATAAGGAGCCTCTGTCGGGCATCCGAATCCATCGAGTGCGCAGGCGTTTTTTGGTGCCGCGGCTACCCGCGAGTGCCGGCAGGGCGCTTGGTGTCTCGCTGGTCCTCGGCTTCGCCTGCGGGATCGCTCGACTACCAAGCGCCCTGCCGGCACCCGCGGGTAGCCGACCAAAACCGCCTGAAGGGTCACATTTATCTGATAATTGAATCCCCGGCGTTATGCCGCTCGCTGGCGTTGCCAAAACATCGGCTGCTACGTGCCTTGGGCGCTAGTGACCGTTGCCCTTACATCTGTAACGAGTTGCTTACGCATCTCCAGGGTTCTCCGTACTATCATGAATCAGATTGAATTGAGATGATGATAGGGAGCGCCTTTTTATGATTGAGCTGCTCAGGCGTTTTGGTGGTAAGTTTCGCCGGTATATGGTGATTGGCCCTGCGTGCAAGTTGATTGAAGTGATCTTTGACCTGCTGACGCCGCTGGTGATTGCCCAGATGATCGATAAAGGTATCGGTGCGCACGACGTGAGTGCCGTCGTCCGCTACGGCATGGTGCTCGCCGCCATGGCTGTAATCGGCATCTCGTTTACGCTTGTTTGCCAGAAGATGGCGGCGCTCACCTCGCAGGGCATGGGTACTGACATTCGCGGCGCACTCTACCAGCACATCAACAAGCTGAGCTATGCCGAACTCGATCGCTTTGGCACGCCGTCGCTCATTACGCGTATTACCAACGACGTCAACCAGGTGCAGCTCGCCGTGGCGCTGGGCGTGCGCATGCTCATCCGCTGGCCTTTCCTGGCGGTGGGCTCCATGGTCGCGGCCCTTGCCATCGACCTTAAGCTCGGCATGATCTTTTTGATTTGCACGCCCGCCATCGGCCTGGTGTTTTGGCTTGTCATGGCGCACTGCATCCCGTACTACAAGCAGCTGCAGGCAAAGCTCGATCGCATCGCGCTTATTTGCCGCGAGGGGCTTTCGGGCGCCCGCGTGGTCCGGGCGTTTGTGCGCGAGGGTCACGAGCGCGAGCGTTTTGCCCAGGCGGCCGATGACCAGGCGCGTGTCGCGATCGCGGTGGGCAAGCTCTCGTCGATCCTCAACCCCGTCACGTTTTTGGTGATGAACCTGGGCGTGTGCGCCATCCTGTGGGTGGGCGGCATCCAGGTCAACGTGGGCGAGCTCACGCAGGGCCAGGTCATGGCGTTTGTGAACTACATGACGCAGACCCTGACCTCCATCGTGTACGTCGCCAACCTGGTCGTGGTCTTTACCAAGGCGAGCGCCAGCGCGTCGCGCATCAATGAGGTGCTCAACTGCGAGCCGAGCATCACCGACGAGGGCAACCAGCCGGTCGCGCTGCCCGAGCCGAGCGAACTGGCGGGTGGTGCTGCTCCAGTCCCCGCACTGAGCTTTGACCATGCGAGCTTCTCGTTTGGCGCCGGCGCGGCAAATGCCGTGAGCGATGTGACTCTGGAACTGCCGCTGGGCAAAACGCTCGGCATTATCGGTGGCACGGGCAGCGGCAAGTCCACGCTCGTCTCGCTTATCCCGCGCCTGTACGATGCGGGTACCGGCAGCGTGTGCGTGATGGGTGCCGACGTGCGCGCTTGGCCGCTCGACCAGCTGCGCCATGTGGTTGCGACTGTTCCGCAGCGTGCGTCGCTGGTGAGCGGCACTATCCGCAGCAACCTGACCTGGCGCGACGAGGCGGCAACCGACGAGGATCTTTGGGCGGCGCTCGATATGGCGCAGGCGAGCGAGTTCGTGCGCAACAAGCCGCAGGGGCTCGACGCCCCGGTCGAGGCGGGCGGCAAGAACTTTAGCGGTGGCCAGCGTCAGCGCCTGACTATCGCGCGTGCCCTGGTGGGTTCGCCGCAGGTTCTGATCATGGACGACTCCGCCTCGGCACTCGACTTTAAGACCGACGCGGCGCTTCGCCGTGCCATCCGCGAGCGCAGCGTGCGCGGTGCCGTCGAGGGCGGGCTGCCGCTCACGACGGTGATCGTAAGCCAGCGCGTCTCGACCGTGCGCGACGCCGACATGATCTGCGTGCTCGATCACGGCTCGGTTGCGGGCCTGGGCACGCATGACGAGCTGTATGCAAGCTGCCAGCTCTACCGAGAGATCTGCCAGTCGCAGCTGCGCCGCGAGGAACTCGAGGGCCAGCAGGGGAGTGCGGCGCCCGCGCCCGCCCCAGGCGCCCAGACCGCCCCTGCATCTGTCTGCGCAAAGGAGGGCTGCTAAATGAATCCGTACACTTCCTCCGGTTCGGTCGCCACGATGACGGCCAACGTGTCCGGTAACGATAACCTCAACGACCTGGGCGACGGTCCGCGCCAGCCCGGCGACCCTGAGCGCTATCCCGTGGGCGCGGTGACTCGCCGCCTGCTGGGCTATGTTCGCCCGCACCGCGTCTCGTTTACGGCGTCGTTTGTGAGCGCCGCCATCTCGGTGATTTTGCAGCTCTACACGCCTATTCTCATCGGCGAGGGCATCGACCTGATCGTTGCTGCCGGGCAGGTGGACTTCGACGCGCTGCTGCCGCTCGTCACCAAGCTCGCGACTGTCGTCGTAGGCGCTGCGGCCTTCCAGTGGCTGCAGGGCTACTGCGTCAACCGCCTGTCCTACGAGACGGTGCGTGACATGCGCGTGGAGGCGAACGACAAGCTCAGCCGTATGCCGCTCAGCTTTATCGACAGCCATGCTCACGGCGACCTCATGAGCCGCGTGGTCAACGACGTCGATCAGGTGGGCGACGGTCTGCTGCAGGGCTTTACGCAGCTCTTTACCGGCGTCATCACCATCGTGGGCACGCTTGCGTTTATGCTCTCCATCAACCTGGCCATGACGCTCGTGGTGGTGCTCGTCACGCCGCTTTCCATTTTTGCAGCCGGCGCCATCGCCAAGCTTTCCAATAAAAGCTTTACGGCGCAGCAGCGCATTCAAGGGCAGCTCGGTGGTCATATCGAGGAGTACGTAGGCGAGCAAAAGCTTGTCGACGCCTTTGCCTATGGTCCCAACGCCCAGCAGCGCTTCGATGCCCTCAACGCTGAGCTCTACACCGCGGGCGAGCGCGCGCAGTTTATGGGTTCGCTCTCCAACCCCGGCACGCGCTTTATCAATAACATCATCTATGCCGTGGTCGCTGTGATCGGCTGCGTGGGCGTGATCACGGGCGTGCCCGCGGCGCTTACGGTGGGCGGCGTGCAGATTTTCCTGTCCTATGCCAACCAGTACACCAAGCCGTTCAACGAGGTCACCAACGTCATTACGCAGATCCAGACCGCGTACGCCTCGGCGCGCCGCATGTTTGCGTTGCTCGATGCGCGCGAGCAGGAGCCCGATGCGGCGGATGCCATTGAGCTCGCCGTCCCGCAGGGTGAGGTGACCTTTGAACACGTGGACTTTAGCTATGTGCCCGACCGCAAGCTGCTGCAGGATATCTGCATCGAGGCCAAGCCCGGCATGCGCTTTGCCCTGGTCGGTCCCACGGGCTGCGGAAAGACAACGCTCATCAATCTGCTGCTGCGTTTTTACGATATCGATGCCGGCCGCATCATGGTCGATGGCCGGTCTTCGCGTGACTACACGCGTGCAAGCCTGCGCCGCGCCTTTGGCATGGTGCTACAGGATACGTGGCTGTTCGAGGGCACGGTGGCGGAAAACATCGCTTACGGTTGCCCAGATGCCACGCGCGAGCAGGTTATCGAAGCCGCCAAGCGCGCGCACGCGCACAAGTTTATCGTGCAGCTGCCAGGCGGCTACGACACGGTGATTGGCGAGGACGGCGGCACGTTTAGTCAGGGCCAAAAGCAGCTGCTGTGCATCGCGCGCGTCATGCTCACCGACCCGGCTATCTTGCTGCTGGACGAGGCAACGTCGAGTATCGATACGCGCACCGAGTTGCAGGTGCAGGCGGCGTTCGACGAGCTTATGGCCGGCCGCACAAGCTTTGTGGTGGCGCACCGCCTGTCGACGATCCGCAACGCCGATTGCATTCTGGTCATGCGCGACGGCCAGATTATCGAGCGCGGCACGCACGACGAGCTGCTAGCGGCAGGCGGCTTCTACGCCGAACTCTACCGCAGCCAGTTTGCCCAGTGAGCAAGCCCGTGGTGCAAATTAATCAATCGACAGACGGTGGTTTACATCTGTCACGTTAGTACTAAGATATTCATCTAATAAATTGCATTAGTGGCTTTAGTTTTGGGGGAAACGAGCAACGTGACTATGACATGCTCTTTGGTGGTCAACAGCAAGAGCGGTAATACCAGGATGGTTTCGGGCGCGATCAAGCGCACTCTGCAGGCTGCGGGCGTTGAGTTTGTCCATGCCGCGGCGTTGAGCGACGATGCGGATGCAGATCAGGTTGCGCTCGAGGCGCAGGGCGCCTGCGCTGCCGATACGGTGCTCGTTGGCTTTTGGTGCGACAAGGGCGCGTGCACGCCTTCGGTTGCCGCGCTGCTCTCCGCTCTGCACGGCAAGCGCGTTTTCCTCTTTGGTACCTGCGGTTTTGGCGCCGACCAGAGCTATTACCAGCAGATTATCGACCGCGTAACTTCCAATTTGGCTGGGGGTGCCGAGCTTGCGGGCTGGGCGATGTGCCAGGGCAAGATGGGCCCCGCGGTCAAGCAGCGCTACGAGGCCATGCTCGAGCAAGATCCCGAAAACGCGCGCTATAAGATGCTGCTCGACAACTGGGTTGCCGCAAAGGACCATCCCACCAAGGAGGATCTGGACAACATGGCTACAGCCGCCAAAAAGGCCGTGCTGGGGGAGTAGCTCCCATCGCTGACGGCGGTCGGTCCATCTTTCTAAATGAAACGTCCTCCCGGGCGTCGGGGCACGAAGTTCCCTGCTCTACAGTCCTGCGCAAGACGAAGGCCACATTAAGTGGCCTTCTTTGCGTGCGGAACTCGCGATGAACTTCGTGCCCCGCCGTCCGGGAGGACGCCTCTTTATTGATGGGAGGCCTGATAGGTCGATGGTTCCGTGCCCGGATGCGTCCAAAGTGGGACGGGCTTTCCGGATGGGCAGGCTTTCGAAAAATGCGTCCCGGAATTTGCCTTTGGAATGGGACGTAGTTTCCCGTTGAGGTGCTTTGCGGAAAGTGCATCCCACTCTGGGCGGTCGAAGTGGGACACACTTTCCCAAAGGCGCTCCAACGGGAAATTGCGTCCCATTATTCGGTCAAGAAACGGGATGCATTTTCCCAATGAGGGCAAAACCGGAAAATGCATCCCACAATCAGCCCTCAAAGTGGGACGCCGTTTCCCAATGAGGCTCAAGCGGAAAATGCATCCCGGAATTTGCGCTCAAAGTGGGATGCGGTTTCCGGTTGAGGGCCTAAGGGGAAAATGCGTCCCAGAATCGACGCTTGAAATGGGATGCAGTTTCCCGATGAGGCACTCGACGGAAAATACATCCCAGAAATGGCCTTTGAGCTGGGATAAGATTTCCGCGGCATCTCGGATTCTCAAAAATGAGACACGCCGTTGGCGAAAATGAGACACGTGATATCGGGCATCGGATGTATCATTTGCAAAAATGAGTCCACTCCACTCGAATAAAGCGAGGTCCCTCATGTACGTTCCACACCCCCGTATCCGTAGGCTGTCGAAAATCCCGCTTGTTGGGACGGCGGCGCTTGCTGCGTTGATCGCCACGAGCGTCGCCTGCTTCACGGCCACGCCCCAGGTTGCCCAGGCGGCAGACGCGCCCGCAATCACCGATATGACCGAGCAGGATTATCAAGCCCTGGGTCTGGGCACGAGCGAGGACATTCCGGCCGATACCGTTGGCCCCTATTCCACTGATACCCCCACGACGTTTGCCACGCGCAGCGAGGTCTATATGGCAGCTAACGGTAGCCATGGCAATCGCTACACTCTGCGCGACAAGCTCGAGAACGTCGAGCGCGGTGACATTGGCGGCAGCAGCAAACTCACCGATGGCTATGGAAGTGTGTGGGGCGCCGCAAAGTTCTGGCAAAACGTCAACAACTTCGATACGAACAGCGATCTCTACAAGCATAGCGACTACGGTGGCGGCACCTGGTCGTACCTAAGCAACAATGAGTCCTCAACAGTACTCGCCAACGACAACAACGGTTTCTCGGGCATTCACGCCACGAGTGTTGAGTTCTGCAGCGACGCCAGCACGGGCAAAAAGAGCCGCGTTGCCGAGCTCCGTGCCTACGGCGACAGTTCCTCCACGACGATTGACGGCAAGTCATACGCCGGAAAGGTTGAGCTGGTCCTCTACTCGTTTAGCAACGGGCGTACGCGCACTCTCGACACACACCTGCCGGTGACGGTCAACACTAATATGATGTACGAAGGCCGTTTTAAGTACCTGGATGCCGGTTACCTGCAAGAGCACGACGCCGTCTTTGATGTCGAGGCGGGCGATGTCGATGGCGACGGCGTCGACGAGCTTTTTGTCTACGCGGGCTGCTATGTCGACGAGAACGGCGTGCGCAAGGCTGTAGTCGACATGTATGACTTGGAGGGCGGCAACTGGAAGCAAAGCGTCGTCAAGATCGATGCCGGTAACGCCGCGGACTACACCACGCACAACAAGGGCGGGAACGACTCCTGGACGCAGCTTCAGTCAGCTCCTGTCGTTTCGCTAGCGGCCGGCGACCTCGATCGCGATATTTGCGATGACCTCGCCATCGTGGTCTCGGCACCCTACGGCAAGAAGAATATTGATAAGTCGACGCATTGCGAGCTGTTTTCGTGGGATGCATCCAAGGGTGCGCTCGTCCATGTCGATGCTCTGGGCGACGCGGGCGCAATCTCCCTCTCCGCGAACGGCAAGACCATGGTCGCTGCGAATGCGACGTTCGGCACGTTTGCCGCCTACGATGAAGAAGGAAAGAAGACGGGTGAAACCGTCACGGGCCTTATTCTTGCGGGCTATGACTGGCAACGCAGCGCTTTTGATTACGGCGCTTCTGACGGCAGCAAGGGGCTGTACGGCGCGCTGTACCGCTACGCGTATTTTGACTCGGAGTCTGGCGAGTTCAAGCTTTCCGATTGCAAGGAATACAGAGACGGGCTCCTCGCCTCCTATGGGCTGATGCATGTGCCCAACAGCGCATGGAAGGATAGCGCTCAGGATAAGCGCTATCCGTGCACCTTGGCGCCTATTGCCCTTGCCACTGCCAACCTTGACGGCCTGTCCGAGCAGCTGGCGGTCGACGAGGTGCTCGTGGGCGGCGATGTGTTCCGCGACTTTGCCTGCAACACGGCACAGAGCGGGGCTCAGGGCTTGGGGTCCATGGTCGGAACCATGAGCATGAGCGGTCAGCAATACAACAGCAGCAACAAGCATGACCACAAGGGTATAGAGCAGGTGTGGATCAGCGACGTCAAGGCGGGCAGCGTCTCGGGTTCGGACCGCTATAACGAGAGCTTTATCGCCGTGGTGGGCAAGCACCGCGACGAGGACCTGCGCAAGAACGATGACTACTATTGGATGACCGCCTCGCATTTTTCGCTCGACGAGAACGGAAAGGTGCGCCGCGGCGAGGAGCAGGTGATTAGCGAGAGCAACCGTCGCGGCACTACCTACGGCACATTTATCTCGCTCGCGCTGCCCGATGTCGACAACGACAGCGTCAAGATCACGTACAAGGACCGCTACAAGGTCTATACCAACCCGCGCGTGCTTGCCGTGCTGCAGGATGCGCCCTATGTTGAGGATCTGGAGCAGGCATACGGCTATCTGGTGTTGGGCGGCACGTCATACGGAGAGGAAAAGGGCACGGGGACATCCCAGGGCTATACCATTGGCGCCGAGTTGGGCGTTGCCGTCGAGGTGCAGACCGGTCCGCCCCTGGTCGCGATGAATGCTTCAGTCGATTTTGCCGCCGAGGGATGCTATGACTACCGGAGCGAGCGCACGGTCAGCGCAAGCGTAAGCTATGAGTCGCATGCCGGCGAGGGTGACAAGGCCGTGCTCTACACGATTCCGATGGTCTATTACGAGTATGAGATCGAAAATGAGGAAACTGGTGGCAAGGGCGTGATGGCGACGCCCGTGTCGCTCGGCGCGCAGACCTCGGTCGTTAATGTCGAGGCCTATGACCGCATTGCCAAACAGCACAATATGACGCCGCTCAGCTACTTTTTGACCAACCGGTCGGGAGAACCCGGAACCTATCAAACGACGCTCAACGGCGAGACTCCCGTTGGGGATTCCTTTGGCCTGGGCAAGCCTGGCGTAACGCGCGCCTACACGCACGATGGGTTTAACGGCGCCGTCGCGCAGTCGGGGGCGAGCATTGAGCAGACCATCGAAGTCGAGGAGGGCAAGGAGCAGGAGCTCGAGCTCGGCTTGACGCTGAACGGCAGCGTTGTCATGGGCGCGAAGCTCGCAAAGCACGAGTTGTTTGGCGGCCTGTGCTTTGGTGCCAACGCCGGCTTTACTACGGGTAACTCCTCGAGTGAATCGACCGAATACGGCGGCACCGTCGACAACCTGCCCGAGGCCGCGCAGGGCAAGTACGGTTTTGTGTGGCGTCTGGGCGTCAACGCGGTGGATGTCGACAAGTTCGAGGCAGACTCGGGCGACAAGCTCGGCACCAAGGACACCGACCAGTTCTGGATCGTGGGCTATGACGTTAAGGACGTCGAGATGCCCGACGCGCCGGCCGTGACGGGCTTTACGGCAAACGCCGTCGATTCGACCAGCGTTACGTTTAGCTGGGACGATGTACTCGCAAACAAGAGTGGCTTTAGCTACGGCGTGGGCATGCTGCAGAGCAATGCGGCGGATGCGGTCGTCAATAGCTGGAAGATTGCCGACAACACGCAGGCCTCGCTCAAGTGGGATGGGCTGCAGCCCAATACGGAGTATCGATTCGCCATCGCCGCCGTTAAGAATGGATCCACGACCGAAACAGGTATTCGCTCGGCAATCATCACGGTCAAGACCATGCCCGATGGCATGACGATGACCGTGAGCGGACCTGCGGCGGATGCTGCGGAGGGGCCGGATCTTGGATACGACTCTTCGGTTGAGCGCACGGCGGGAAGCCACCTGACGCTCTCGGCGATTGGCCATGTGAAGCAACTCGGTGCCGACGATAGCGAAACAGGGCTGGTACCGACCTATATGTGGTACCGCAAGGGCCGCGGCGAGACAGAGTTTAAGCTCGTGGGTGCCGATGGCAACCTCGCGGCTGGAACGGCCTCAAAGCTCGAGATTGACCTGACCGCAGACGATGACGGTGCGCAGTATTACTGCCACGTGGGATACAACGACGTGGGCCTC
>URYA01000018.1 GCA_900551975.1 uncultured Collinsella sp.
CATCGGTGGCGGTACCACCGAGGTTGCCGTTATCGCCATGGGCGGCATCGTCGTCTCGCAGTCCATCCGTATTGCCGGTGACGAGTTCGATCAGGCCATCCTCACGCACGTTCGCGATGCCTATAACCTGGCCATCGGCGAGCGCACGGCAGAGGACATCAAGATCAAGGTCGGCTCCGCCGTGCCGCTCAAGGACGAGCTCGACGTCGAGGTCAACGGCCGCGACGTGATCACCGGTCTGCCCAAGACTGTGCGCATCGAGAGCGAGGAGATCCGTCGCGCGCTCAACAAGCCGCTCGACGAGATGGCCAAGGCCGTCAAGGACGCCCTCGACGCTACGCCTCCCGATCTTGCCTCTGACCTTATGTACTACGGCATTTTGCTGACCGGTGGTGGCGCTCTGCTACGCGGTCTCGACGTACGCCTGCGCGATGAGACCGGTGTTTCGGTCAACGTCAGCCCCACGGCGCTCGATAACGTCGTTAACGGCTGTGCCCGCGTGCTCGAGGCCAATGCGTTTGATGGTGGCTTCGTCCAGACCAATGCTTAATTTCCAAAAGGTGGATTCCATTTGGCACGATCTTCGGGTTTCTCCACAAATCTGAATACCAAGCGACAATCAACGGGTATGCGCCCGTTGATTGTTTTCAGCCTGATTTCGGTGTTGCTGCTCACGTTTTACATCCGCGAGGGCGAGGCGGGACCGATTCATGCCGTGCGTTCGGGCGTAACGACGATTACCTCGCCGGTGCGCTTTGTGGGTTCGGCTGTGGCGGCTCCTTTCAATGCCATTGGCAACGTGTTCTCTAACCTTACGGCGTCGCAGGACACGCTCGACGAGCTCAAGAAGCAAAACGAGGAGCTGACCTCTAAGGTTGCTGAGCTCTCCGAGGCTCAAAAGACCGCCGAGCGTCTGGAGGGGCTGGTCGGGCTGCAGTCGACCTACAACCTCAAATCGACCGCTGCTCGTATCGTTGGTGCCTCGGGCGATGCCTGGACCTCGACCGTAACCATCGACAAGGGCTCTGCCGACGGCCTTACCATCAACATGCCTGTGACGAGTTCGGCCGGTGTTATCGGCCAGATCATCGAAGTCTCGGCCAAGACGTCCACCGTGCGCCTGATTGGCGACGAGAACTCGGGCGTGTCCGCTATGGTGCAGGACACGCGCGCCCAGGGCATGCTGCAGGGTCAGGCTGACGGCACGCTGCGTCTTGAGTACGTGAGCGTCGACTCCGATGTTAAGGTTGGCGACATCATTGTGACCTCGGGCATTGGCGGCGTGTTCCCCAAGGGCCTTCCGCTTGGCACCGTCTCGTCGGTTGAGAAATCGGCAAACGACGTGTACTACACCATTGTGGTGCGCGCTCAGACCACGGCCGAGAACAACGAGGAAGTGCTGGTCATTACCTCGCTGACCGACGAACAGTCAGCTTCGGATGAGGACGTGAGCACCGCTAATAGCACGCCGCAGGGAACGTCGCGCGATGCTGCGACCAAGACGAAGGACGAGAGTTCGGATGACAGTTCCGACACGTCCGAGACGACCGATTCTGGCTCGAACGAATAGGGGGCATGTCCATGGATCTACACGAGCAGGGGATGATCTCCCGTACGTTTGTGATCGCCGCCATCGTGTGCGTGCTGCTGCAGGCAGGCCTGGCACCGCAGATCTCCATTGCGGGCGGTCGCGTCAACTTCATGATTATCCTGGTGTGCCTAAGCGTGTTCTCGGGCGACCCGACCCGTGCCGTCGTGTGCGGTTTTTGCAGCGGCTTGTTTTATGACCTGTCCGCTGCCGTGCCGGTGGGCGTTATGTCGCTCCTGCTGACCGTGGGTTCTTTTGCCTTGGTGCACAGTGCCGTCGGTCAGACGGGCGGTAGCCCGAGTGCGCGCGGCGTCACCGTGGGCGCCTTCGCGCTCGTCATTAATGTGATCTACAGCATCATCTTGCTGTTTATGGGTTTGGAGACGAGCTTTGTCGTGGCGATCTTCGGCCATGCACTGCCGTCCTCGATCCTGACGGGTTTGGTTGCCATTCCGTTTTTGATGTCCGGCGTCGTGCCGCAGTCCGGCTATGGATTCTCCGCACGTGGCGGACGCCAGACGGGTATGCGCTTTAAGCCCAAGACCCGCAAGCTCAAATAGGGGAGGCCCGTAGATGTCTTCCCAGTTGACGGTTATTATCGCCGGTATCGTGCTAGTTGTGGCCATCGTGGTCGCACTGGTCATCATGCGTCGCGGCGATTCCCGTTTTACCTACGATACGCAGCATGGAACGGCCCCGCGCGCCACCGAGGGCGAGGGCAATACCGCGGCGACCGCCTTTAAGGGCCGCTTTTCCATCCTCACCACGGGTGTGGGCGCGATGTTTGCGGCACTTGCCGTTAAGCTGTGGGGCATGCAGATGGTCTCGTCGGACTATTACGAGAAGCAGGCCAATAGTAATCAGACTCGCACCGTTACCACACCCGCTGTGCGCGGCCGCATCCTCGACCGCAACGGCGTGGCGCTTGTCCAGAACCGTCCCTCACTTGCTGTCGTGGCCTACCGCGACCTTGCCGAGGATGAGGTTCTGGTTCGCCATCTTGCCAACGTGCTTGGAATGCCTTACGTGGCGGTCCTTCGCAATATTCAGGACAATACAGAGGGCGCTCAGAGCCTGCATACCATCGCGACGGACGTCCGTCGTTCCACGGTTGCCTATATTCAGGAGCATGCCGGCGAGTTCCCGGGCGTCAAGATTGCCGAGCGTACCGAGCGCCAGTATCCATATGGCGAGACGGCATGCCATATCTTGGGCTATACCGGCACCATTACCTCCGAGCAGCTCGAGGCTCAGAATAAGAAAACCTCTGGCGATGATGATGTTTCTGCTGGCAAGATTACGTACCAGTCGGGCGATATCGTGGGCCAAGCGGGCGTTGAGAGCTACTACGAAAACCTGCTGCAGGGTATTCGTGGCGAGCAGACCGTCAAGGTCGATGCCTCGGGCAATGTGACCGGTCAGGCCGGCGCCGTGCCCGCGAAGGCCGGCTCCGACATTAAGCTCACGCTCGACCTTAAGATCCAACAGGCCTGTGAGACGGCGCTGGCGAGCGCTATCGAGCTTGCCAAGACCACTGGCTACAGCAATGCCGGCAACGGCGCTGTGGTGTGTCTCGATCCCAACAATGGCGAGATCCTGGGCATGGCGAGCGAGCCCAAGTTCGATCCGTCCGTCTTCATCGGCGGCGTCTCTAATGACGTGTGGACCGAGCTCAATGATGACAAGGGTTCGCACCCGCTGCTCAACCGCGCCATCAGCGGACAGTACATGTCGGCCTCGACCATCAAGCCGCTCTCGGCACTGGCCGGTCTTGAGTTTGGAACCTACACGTCGGGGCAGACGACCAACTGCACGGGCTATTGGACGGGTCTGGGCAAGTCGTGGGGCAAGTACTGCTGGCTGCATTCCGGCCACGGCACCATGACGCTGCAGTCGGGTATCGCCAACTCGTGCGACCCCGTCTTCTATGACATGGGCAAGGCGTTCTTTTATGACGAGAAACATTCCGAGGGCCTGCAGGAGGTCTTTCGTCGCTGGGGCCTAGGCAAGACCTGCGGTATCGATCTGCCGAGTGAGGGCGCGGGCCGTATTCCCGATGCCGAGTGGAAAGAGTCGTACTTCACCGACGCATCTGCCGAGGACCGCAAGTGGAATGCCGGTGATATGACGAACATTGCCATCGGCCAGGGCGACATCCTGGTGACGCCCCTGCAGATGGCGTGCGCCTATATGGGTCTTGCCAACGGCGGTAAACAGTACGTGCCTCACGTGTTTTTATCTGCCGTGTCGCGCGATGGCGACGGCGATGCCTATAAGTACAACGGCAAGGGCAAGAAGAAGCGCCTGGAGGCCAAGATCAACAGCGATTCGGATTTGGCTCTAGTTCGCAACGGCATGCACGACGTGATTTACACGGCATCGACGTCCCTGGCGGCGCACTTTGGCACCCTGACGCCGCAGGTATACGGCAAGTCGGGCACGGGCGAGAAAAGCGGCGAGGACGAATACGCTTGGTTCTGCGCCTATGCACCGGCCGATGATCCCAAGTATGTCATCGCTACTGTTCTGGAGCAGGGCGGCGGCGGCTCAGATACCGCGATGCATGTCGTGCGCGACGTGCTCGGCGTGATTTATGACGAGCCCGATACCTCTTCGGCCTCGGGCGATTCCTCGGTTCGATAGGAGGTTGCGATGGATTTTTCTCCGGCGGATCTGTTCCGTTCAACCAAGACCGGCTCTCGCAGCAGCCTGGACCGCGTCAACAAGCAACTTTCGGCCTCGCGCGGCACGTTTCGCCAAAAGGTGCATATCGGTGTGCTCGTGGCTACTGTGGCGCTCGTCGCCTACGGTGCCATCATCATCTGGTCGGCTTCGCAGTTTAAGGCCGATGCCTCGTTCTCACGCCATCTGCTGGGAATTGGCATCGGCACGGTGCTGGCGGTGTTGGTCTGGCGTACCGACCTGCGCGGTATTTCCAATTTCTCGACGGCGTTGCTCGTCATCGACCTGATCGTGATCCTCTCGCCCAAGATTCCGGGCCTGTCCTATACGGGCGGTCTGGGCATGACGGGCTGGATCAAGATTCCCGGTATCGGTTTGACATTCCAGCCGGTTGAGCTTGCCAAGCTCATCACCATCTTCTTTATTGCTACGCTTGGCTCGCAGTATAACGGCCGCATCGATACCGTTCGCGACTATGTCAAGCTCTGCGGCATGCTGTCCATTCCGTTTTTGGCCGTCGTTGCCATGGGCGACCTGGGCTCGGGCCTAGTCGTGCTGGTTTCGGGCGCCATCGTCATTTGTATGAGCGGTGCACGCCGCGAATGGGTGCTGTCGACCTTGGCCCTGCTCGTGGGCCTGGTGGCCCTCGTCCTGGCGCTCGATTCAGTCTTTGATTCGTTGCTCGGCCACGATGTGCTCATCAAGCAGTATCAGATGAACCGTCTGACGGTCTTTATCGACCCCGATAATGCCGATTCGGACGATGCCTACAACCTGCAGCAGTCGCTTATCGCCGTTGGCTCGGGCGGCTTCTTCGGTAAGGGCTTGGGCCATGCGACGCAGTCGGCCGGCGGCTTTCTGCCTGAGTTCCACACCGACTTCGTCTTCGCCTTCCTGTCCGAGACCTTTGGCTTTTGCGGTTCCTTTTTGCTCCTGTGCCTCTACGTGCTGCTGATCTTTTCGACGATTCGCGTGGCCTTTAAGTGTGAGTCACTGTTTTTGCGTCTTTCGTGTGTGGGCATCGTTGGCATGTGGGCGTTCCAGACCTTCGAAAACATCGGCATGTGCATCGGCATGATGCCGATTACCGGTATTCCGCTACCGTTTATTAGCTTCGGTTCGTCTTCGATGATGATTCAGCTGCTGACGGTGGGTATCGTACAATCCATATGGCGGCATCGTTCGGGCGCCGCGTAACCGCTGGAGGGGTTTGCTATGAAAATTCCCGTAGATAAGCTGACCCGCGCTTTTAAGATGGGCGCGTCCGTTAAGAAGGATTCCGATACGCCGGTGCGCGTTTCGGTCTATCTGGATTCGTCCGCCTCGCGCTTTCTGGCCGAGACGGTGCGTGACGCCTTTGTGCCGCAGACGACCTCGGGCATTGTGCGCGTCGAGCGTCTGGGGGAGGAGCGAATTGCTCCAAAGACCGATACCGATGTGGTGCTGGTGCTCTCGTGTGGTTCCGATCGCTTGGAGAGTGCCGTGCAGGAGCTCGTGATCGCCGGCGCGCCCGTGTGCGTGCTTGCCGAGTCTGCTGTGGAGGTGCCGTTTATCGAGGAGTCCACGCCCATGCTCGGCGTGGTAGCGGCAACCGATAAGACGTATCTGCTCGAGACGCTTGCCCGCTGGATTCTCGATCGCACCGACAAGGAAACGGCTTTTGCGGCGAACTTTGCCTTCATGCGCATTGCGGCCGCCAATCGTATCATCACCTCGTGCGCGCTCACCAATATGGCGACCGGTGCGCTGGCGTTTTTGCCGGGCGCCGATTATCCCGTTATGGCGCTGGCGCAGGTGGGCATGCTCTTTGAGCTCGCTGCCGTCTTTGGATGCGGCATTAAGCCTGAGCGCGGCTACGAGGTCGCGGGCGTGCTTGCCGGCGGTCTTGTGATCCGCGCGGTCACCCGCGCGCTCGTCAAACAGACGCCGCATATTGGGTTTGCCGTCAAGGCGCTCACTGCCGCCGCGGGCACCTATGGCATGGGCCGTGCGCTCGTTTCGCTATACGAGCGCGATGTCGACTACAGCCGTGCCAACGAGGTGGTCACTGCCACGTTCTCCCGCGTTCGCGATCTGGTGACCACGGTCGCGGGCGCTACCCGTCCTATGGCGTCCTACCAAGACGCATCCGATCTCGCTGCTTAGGGGTTTTCCGTTGCGCGTTGCATACCAAGACTGTTTTCATTTAATTGAGCCGCTGCTCGCCAAGGTCGAGAAGCCGAGTCGCTATATCGATCACGAGTGGGGCACGCTTTCCAAGGCCGATGCTGACTACCGTTGCTGCCTGATCTACCCGGATGTGTACGAGGTCGGTCTGCCCAACCAGGGCATCGCCATCCTCTACAACATCCTTAACCAGGCCGAGGGCATCTCCTGCGAGCGTGGCTATGTGCCGTGGCCCGATATGGGTGATGCCATGCGCGAGGCGGGTATTCCGCTGCTGTCGCTCGAGGGTGCAGCGCCGGTCGCTTCGTTTGATATCGTTGGCCTGCATGTGCCGCACGAGATGGCGGTGACGAACTTCCTCGAGGCTCTCGACCTCGCTGGCATTCCGCTGTTGGCGGCCGACCGAGGTGAAGACGACCCCATTATCATCGCCGGCGGTCCCTCGGTGTACAACCCCGAGCCGTACGCGGCCTTCTTCGATGCCATCCTCATCGGCGAGGGCGAGGAATCGCTGCTCGAGACCTGCCAGTTGCATCGCCGCCTGCGTGACGAAGGGGTCCCGCGCGCGCAGATTGTCGAGCAGCTTGCATCCATTGCCGGCAACTACGTGCCGTCGCTCTACGAGGTGCGTCACGACGAGCCCTGCTCGCCGCATGGCTACACCGTGCCGCGTGAGGGCAAGGATGCGCCGACGGTGGTCTTCAAGCGCGTCGTCGAGGATTTCGGCGCCACGAATCCGTTGTCGCAGTCGTGCGTGCCCTATGCGCAGCTGGTCCACGACCGCCTGTCTATCGAGATTCTGCGCGGCTGCGCCCGCGGCTGTCGTTTTTGCCAGGCCGGCATGACGTATCGCCCGGTGCGCGAGCGCTCGGCCGACCAGATCGTCTCGTCGGTGATTCAGGGTCTGGAAAAGACCGGCTATGACGAGGTGTCGCTGACCTCGCTCTCCACGACCGACCACTCCTGCATTCGCGACGTGCTCGGCAGGCTCAACCGTCGCCTGGAGGATACGGGTATTCGCGTGTCTATTCCGTCGCAGCGCCTGGATTCGTTTGGCGTGGATATGGCCGAGTCGGTTGCTGGCGAAAAGAAGGGCGGCCTGACGTTCGCGCCCGAGGCCGGCAGCCAGCGCATGCGCGACATCATTAACAAGAACGTGACCGAGGAGGACTTGGACCGTGCGGCCAAGGCGGCCTTCGAGGCCGGCTGGAACCGCATGAAGCTCTACTTTATGATGGGCCTTCCCGGCGAGCGCGACGAGGACATCGTGGCCATCGCCAATCTGGCCGATCACGTGCTGGAGCTCGGTCGTTCCGTGGTGCCCAAGGCTCGTCGCGGCTCGATCTCGGTGTCCATCTCGGTTTCGGTCTTTATCCCCAAGGCTGCCACGCCGTTCCAGTGGTGCCCGCAGCTCGACTACGACGACGTCAAGCGTCGCCAGAAGTTGCTTATCACGAGCGTTCGCAACCGTGCCGTCCGCGTGCATTACCACGATGCCGAGACCTCGCTCATCGAGGCCGCGCTGTCCCGCGCCGGTCGTGACATGACGCCCGTCATCATCGACGCTTGGCGCTCGGGCTCTCGCTTTGACGCCTGGGTAGAGCATTTCTCGCTCGATAACTGGAAGGAGGCTGCTGCCAAAAACGGCATCGACCTCAATGAGCTCGTGCACCTGCCCTACGAGTTGGACTGGCGCCTGCCGTGGGAGCACGTGAGCCCCGGCTGCACGCGCGGCTTCCTCGAGCGCGAGTACCGTCGCTCGCTCGAGGGCGTCACGACTCCCGACTGCACCCGCACGTCGTGCACCGGCTGCGGGATCTGCCCCACGCTCCACGCCAAGAATGTATTGATGGGTGATCGCGCATGAGTGAGCGCCTGACCGACAACCCCTCGCTCTTTAGGCTTCGTGTTCGCTATGGCAAGCGCGATCGCCTTAAGTACCTGGGCCATCTCGAAGTGATCCATACCATTGAGCGCATCGTGCGCCGTGCGGGACTTCCCTATGCCGTCACGCAGGGCTTCTCTCCGCACATGCGCGTGGGCTTCTCTTCGGCGCTACCGGTTGGCACGTCGTCGACCTGCGAGTGGTATGACCTGTTTATGACCGAGTTCGTGGCGCTCGACGAGGCGTTTGAGCGCCTGTCTGTGGCGTCTCCGGCTGATCTGGCGCCTATCGAGGCGGCGTACATCGACGTGCGCACGCCGGCGTTGACGGCGCAGCTCACGCGCCTGTCGTATCGCATCGACCTGCATCTGGACCCCGAGGCGCCCGTAAGCGCCGACGAGGTGCGTCGTGCGATCGACACGCTGCGCGCAGACCATGGCATCGACTACGCGCGTGGCAAAAAGAGCAAGCGCTTGGATTTGGATCACACACTCGTGGGCTATGAGCTCACGGCGGGGGAGCGCCCGGACCATTTGGTGCTCATGCTCGACACCCATGCCGACAACGAGGGCTCCATGCGTCCGGAAATTTTGCTTTCCGCTGCTGATGTTTTGTTGCAGGGCTTGACCCCGGGCGTGGATGCACCTATTGTTTCCACCGGTATGCAAGACCTCGTGACCATCTGCTCCTACGATGTCGAGCGTCAGAATCAAGCATGCGAGGACGACGAGGGCCGACTCGTCAGCCCCATACCTGTGCGAACTTGTGGATTTGCTCCACATACTCGTTGACGGGGGTATTTTCGCCTGCTACTATATTCGGCTGTTGCACTAACTGATGCATGAAGGGCAAGTAAACATGTACGCAATCGTTAACACGGGCGGCAAGCAGTACAAGGTCGCCACCGACGATGTCATCACCGTCGAGAAGATCGAGGGCAATGAGGGCGACAAGGTCACCCTGCCGGTTATCTTCCTCAACGATGGTAAGAAGATCGTCACCGATCCCGACAAGCTGGCCAAGGCCAAGGTTACCGCTCAGATCGTTGAGCAGTTCAAGGGCGAGAAGCAGCTGGTCTTCAAGTTCCACAAGCGCAAGCGCTATCGTCGTCTGAAGGGTCACCGTCAGCAGCTCACCAAGCTGAAGATCGTGAAGGTTCAGGCTACCTCCCGCGCCAAGAAGGCTGTCAAGGCAGAGGCTGAGGCTGTTGCCGAGGCTCCCGTCGCCGAGTAGATTACACTCGTAACGAAAGAGTAGGTATACACAATGGCACACAAAAAAGGACTCGGTTCCTCCCGTAATGGCCGTGACTCCCGCGGTCAGCGCCTTGGCACGAAGCGCTATGCCGGCCAGACGGTAACCACGGGCACGATTCTCGTCCGTCAGCACGGCACGCACATCCACCCGGGTGAGAACGTTGGCCGTGGCAAGGACGACACGCTGTTCGCGCTGGTCGACGGTACCGTTGAGTTCCACAAGGGTATCAAGCACAGGGTCAGCGTACGCCCGCTCGCGAACGCGTAATTCACCCTTCATAGAGCACATATGTGGGAGGCACTTGAGTTTTAGGATTCAAGGGTCTCCCTCTTTTTGTAGGAGGCGATTCTGTTGTCACAGTTCACCGATATCAGCCGCATTAACGTGTGCGGCGGCGACGGCGGAGCCGGATGCATGTCGTTTAGGCGCGAGGCATTTGTCCCCAAGGGCGGCCCCGATGGCGGCGACGGCGGTCGTGGCGGCAATGTCGTCATCCAGGCCGATGCTCAGCTGTCTTCGCTGATCGATTACCGCTTTAAGCATCACTTCCGCGCCGAGCGCGGCACGCACGGGCAGGGTGCCCGTCGTAACGGTAAGAGCGGCGAGGACCTGATTCTCAAGGTTCCTATGGGTACCGTGGTGCGCGAGCTCGACCCCGAGACGCAGACCCCGATGTTCGAGATTGCCGATCTGGTGCACGATGGCGAGCGCGTTGTCGTGGCGCCCGGCGGTGCCGGTGGCCTGGGCAACACGCACTTTGTGACGTCGGTGCGCCGCGCGCCCGCGTTTGCTCAGCTGGGCGAACCGGCCGAGGAGCACTGGATTGAGCTCGAGATGAAGCTTATGGCCGATGCCGCGCTCGTGGGCTTCCCCTCGGTAGGCAAGTCCTCACTCATCGCGCGCATGAGTGCCGCCCGTCCCAAGATTGCCGACTACCCGTTTACCACGCTCGTGCCGAACCTCGGCATGGTGCGTGCCGGCGAATATTCTTACGTCGTTGCCGACGTCCCCGGTCTCATCGAGGGCGCGAGCGAGGGCAAGGGCTTGGGTCACCAGTTCCTGCGCCACATTGAGCGTACGGCCCTGATCATGCACGTCGTCGACATGACGGGTGGTTTTGAGGATCGCGATCCGGTTGAGGACTACCGCATCATCAACCGTGAGCTCGAGCAGTATGGTGCCGAGCTTTCGGAGCGTCCGCAGATCGTCGTTGCCAACAAGTGCGACGCGCCGGGCACGGCCGACAAGATTGCCGACCTCAAGCGCGCAGCGCTCGACGATGGACATATGTTCTTTGCCGTGTCTGCTGTGACGGGCGCCGGCCTCAACACGCTGATGCTTGCCGTGGGCGAGCAGGTGGCTAAGCTGCGCGCCGAGTTGGCTGTCTCGGATGAGCCGGTCGTTCTGCGCGACGATGAGTGGGAGCGCCGCCGCCTGCAGCGTGAGAAGCGTTTCCGCATTGTCCAGGAAGAGCCCGGTGCCTTCCGCGTGGTCGGTCGTGTCATCGAGCGCATGGTCATCCAGACCGACTGGGAAAATGAGGAGGCCGTCATTTACCTGCAGCATAAGTTTGCGCGTATGGGTGTTGACGACGCGCTCGAGAAGGCCGGTTGCCGTGCGGGCGACGAGGTCCGCATTTGCCAGCGCGCCTTCGACTTTGAGGGCGCCGAGGACTTCTCGGAGTACGAGGAACTCGAGGATGCTGGCGAGGACGTTGCCGTTGAAGCCGTTGACGTGGCCGATGCTGCGGATGAGGGCGTCGAGGTTGTCGATGCGGCGGATGCCGAGGACGATGCCGAGACCTCGGAGGGCGAGTAAGCCATGTCGCTGCGCGGTGGAATCGGTCTGCCCGAGCTTCCTCTAGAGGACGGGCAGGAGTTTAGGCTCGGCATTATGGGTGGCACCTTTGATCCCATCCATTACGGGCACCTGGTGACCGCCGAGCAGGCGCGCGAGTCGCTCGATTTGGACGCTGTGCTCTTTATGCCGGCGGGCTCTCCTGCCTTTAAGCTTGACAAGCCGGTGACGCCTGCCGAGGACCGTTACGCCATGACGGTCCTCGCCACCGCCGCGAACCCGGCCTTTTTGGCGAGCCGGTTCGAGATCGACCGTCCGGGCGTAACCTATACGGCCGATACGCTTCATGCCCTTCGCGATTTTTACCCGCCGCAGGTAAAGCTCTACTTTATTACGGGCGCCGACGCGATTATCGATATTGTGACCTGGCATGATGCCGAACGAATCGCTGAGCTTGCCACCTTTATTGCTGCGACGCGACCGGGCTTTGATATCGATACGGCGCGTGCCCGAATCAAAGAGTCGGGACTGCCGTTCGACGTGCGCTATATTCAGATTCCGGCGCTGGCGATCAGCTCGACGAACATTCGTAAGCGAGTTGCCCGCGGCATGAGCGTGCGCTATCTTACGAGCGAGTCCGTGCTCGGCTACATTCGCAAACGCAGGCTATATGCCGATTTGGGCCAAGAAGATTTTGAGTGATGGGGGTCTACGTTGTCGGTAGAGGATCAGTTTGAGGGCGATGAGCGCGCGCTGCTCAAGCGCATTCAAGAGCTGCTCGATGTTCGCATGAAGGATAAGCGCAAGCGCTATGTGCATTCGCTGGGTGTTGCCGAGACCGCACTTCATCTGGCCGAGGTCTACGGCGTTGACCGCTTTGATGCCGCTGCCGCCGGCCTGATCCATGACTGGGACAAGGTGCTCTCCGACGATGAGCTGGTCACGCGCGCTCTGCATTACGGCATTAAGATTGCCGGCTCTCCGTCTGCCGCGACGCCGCTTTTGCATGGCCCGGTTGCCGCCTATGAGCTTCCGCAGCTCTTTCCCGAGCTGTCGTCGGCGGTCTTTCAGGCTGTCGACCGTCACACCGTGGGTGCCTGCGACATGACGCCGCTCGATATGGTGGTCTTTGTGGCGGATGCCATCGAGCCCAACCGTCACGGTGACTATGCCCATGCGCTGCGCAAGATGGTGGGGAAGTCCTCGCTCGACGAGTTGTTCTTCTCCTGTTTTGCGCAGGGTCTGGTCTATGTGATCCAGTCCGGGCGTTATCTTTATCCCACGGCTATTACGATTTACAACCATTACGCCCAGCTGCGCTAGCTCGGGCTGTCTAGAAAGAGGTATTCCATGGCCGACGAGACCATGACCGACGAGCAGATTCTTGAAGGTGTGGAGCACAAGAGCTTCGCCGCCACGTCCGACCGCACTGCCGCCTCGCTGTCCGCGAGCGGTGTCGCCGCCGAGGATGTAGCCCGCGCCGCCGCGCAGGCCGCCTACGACAAGAAGGGCGAGGACGTTCAGGTGCTCGACCTGACCGAGCTTTCCGACGTATGCGACTACTTTGTGCTTGCCACCGGTGCCAACAACCGCCAGGTCGATTCTATCGTCGACGAGATCGAGGAGAAGGTCGCCGAGGCATGCGGTGAGCATCCGTTCTCCATCGAGGGCCGCGAGCAGAAGACCTGGATGCTCATGGACTACGGTTCGGTTGTCGTCCACGTCTTCACTCCCGAAGCCCGCGACTTCTACCGCCTCGAGAAACTCTGGGGAGACGCCCCCCAGCTCCCCCTCAACCTCCTCTAGTAGCTCATTTAAGACGGGGTTTATGTACCCTCACGCATATCGCCGGGCAGTTGCGGTTTTCCGCACCTGCCCGGCTTTCTTTTTGCCCAAAGGCGGTTAATCGTTGAAGCGGGATTGGCGGCCGAAGGATAGGGCGGTGTCGCCGAATTTGTCTCGGACGGCGTCGATGGCGACGGAGAGGTCGCGTCGGTCGCTGGATTGGGCTCCGCGGTCGTCGACTTCGCAGAACAGGTCGGTTTGGATGCCGCCTTGGTGGTCGAAGTCGCTCATGCCGATGCCCGCTAAGCGAACATGCATGCCTTCCTGCCAGATGTTGTCGAGCAGTTCGAGTGCAACCGCCACGAAGATGTTCTCATCGTCGGTCGGATGAGGCAGCCGGCGCTGTGCCGTACGCCCGCTGCCATACGAATACTTAAGCTTGAGCGTCACCGTGGCGCCTGTTAGTCCCTGACGGCGCAGACGGCGTCCCACTGACTCTCCCAACAGCGCAATCGCCGCCTCAATATCCCCACGCTCAGTCAAATCTTTCGCAAAGGTGCGTTCATTGCTGACCGACTTGACCTCGCGCTCTTCATCGAGGCTCGTGACTTCAGAGATTTCGAGTCCCAGCGCACGCTGACGCATGCGCTCGCCATTGACGCCAAAAATAGAGGCCAAGGTGGATTCCGGTGCACGTGATAGCTCGCCGAGGGTGTAGATGCGCATGCGGCGCAGTCGCTCCTCGGCCGAGCGCCCGATGCCGCTCATGGCAGATACCGGCAGCGCGGCCAAAAAGCGCTGTTCCGTCCCAGGGCGCACGATGGTCAGCCCAAACGGTTTATCCCGCTCGCTTGCGATCTTTGCGACCGTCTTGTTGCAGCCCACGCCAATGGAGCACGTCACTCCCAGCGCTGCCACGCGGTCGCTTATACGCCGCGCAACCAGCAGCGGGTCTTTGGGCGCAAAGCGACCCGGTGTGATATCGATAAAGGCTTCGTCGATGGATACGCGCTCAACGCGCGGGGTCTCGTCGGCGAGAATCGCCATGACCTGCGCGCTCACCTCGCGGTAGCGATCAAAGTGCCCGTGCGTCCAAATGGCTTGCGGGCACAAGCGCCGCGCCTCGGCCGAGGCCATGGCAGAGTGCACGCCAAAGCGACGTGCCTCATACGAACACGTGGACACGACGCCACGCGAATCGGCGTCTCCGCCCACGATGAGCGGCTTTCCGCGCCATTCGGGATGATCGAGCATCTCCACGCTCGCAAAAAACGCATCAAGGTCCATCAGACCCACCGCCGGACCCGTCCAGGGAGGCGGCGTGACGCCCATGGCATCCTCATAACCGTATGTATGTTCGCGTCTTTCCATGTCATGAGTATACCGCGCAGCTCATGTGGGGTGCGTGTATGTGCTTGCAAATCCCGAATTCTTGTCTAAGATATGGATTTGCCCTCGACTACACCGAAGAAGTTGGTCTCACGGACTTCACCTGCCCGCGTCGATGGCGTATTATGTTCAACTGTTTGTTTGTAGTTGCAGCCTAAAGCTGCTTGGTTGGAGGAGTTTCCTTTGGCAGTCAAGATTCGCCTTGCTCGTCACGGCGCTAAGAAGCGTCCGTACTACCGTGTCGTCGTCGCCGATTCCCGCTATCCCCGCGACGGCCGCTTCATCGAGGAGATCGGTACCTACAATCCCTGCGTGAGCCCCGCTGAGATCAAGATCGACGCCGAGCGCGCTCAGGAGTGGATCAAGACCGGCGCCCAGCCCACCGACACCGTCCGCGCGCTGCTCAAGAGAATCAACGCGATTTGATCCGCGGGGGACAACGCATGAAGGACTTGCTGCTCTACATCGCCAAAAATCTGGTCGAGCATCCGGATGAGGTCACGGTGACGGAGAAGCAGGGAACGGACGAGCTGACGTTGGAGCTGCACGTTGCGCCCGACGATATGGGCAAGGTGATCGGCCGTCAGGGCCGCATCGCCAAAGAGATCCGTACAGTCATCCGCTCCTATGCGCAGCGCACCGGAGAGAAAGTATCGGTCGATATTGTTGACTGAGAAAATGCACCCAAAGCCTGTGGCTTTCGGGTGCATTTTTTTGCCGCACGCGAAAAAATGCAGCGCGCCGCGTTAAAAATTGCAGAAAGGTAGTGCAAAATCCGAAAGGCTGTGCTATAATGCAAATCACTTTTATTTGTTACTGAAAGAAAGGAGCCTTTCTTATGCGTATCGTTGTCAAGGTGGGCACCTCCACGCTCGCCTACCCCACAGGACGGCTGAACATTCAGCGGATGGAGCGGCTGTGCAAAACGCTCAGCGACCTGAAGAACGCGGGCCACGAGATCATTCTCGTTTCCTCCGGCGCCATTGCCATGGGCTTCGGCAAGCTCAACCTGTCCGAGCGCCCCAAGGATATGCCGGGCAAGCAGGCGTCCGCCGCGGTCGGCCAGTGCGAGCTGATGTATGTTTACGACAAGCTCTTCACCGAGTATAACCACATCGTCGGCCAGCTCCTCATCACCGCGCCGGACATCG
>URYA01000019.1 GCA_900551975.1 uncultured Collinsella sp.
CCACGCCGTCGAGCGTAATACGCCCGCCGTCAATCTCATAGAAGCGCATGAGCAGGTTGATGAGCGTCGTCTTGCCTGCGCCCGTGGTTCCCACCACGGCAATCTTCTGGCCCGGCTCGGCGGTAAACGACACGTCGCGCATAAGCGGCTTGTCGGGCGAATAACCAAAGCGCACATGCTCAAAGGAGACGCGGCCCTCCACGCGACCCGGCAGCTTGGCGGCCTTGTCCGGCAGCGGATCGGCCTCCATCTCGGGCTCATCGAGCAGGTCGAACACGCGCTCTGCACTCGCCAGCGCGCTCTGCAGCGAGTTGAAAGTGAACGACAACTGCGTCATGGGCTCGGACGCCTCGTAGATAAACTGGAAGAACGCCTGGAACACGCCGACGGTCATGTGACCGGCAACCAGCATGCTGCAGCCCACAAGCGCAATCACGATCTGCGCCAAACGGCCGATAAAGCGCACCGCAGGGCCGACGGCATTGATCATAAAGTCGGCCTTGGTGCTCACACGAGCCAGTTCCTTCGAAGCCTCGTGCACCTCAGCGGAGCTCTGACGTTCGCGGTTAAACGCGCGGATCACCAGACGGCCCGAATAGCCTTCCTCGACCGCACTCGTAATCTTGGACACCCACTCCTGGCGCTCGCCCGTCACATCGTGTGTGCGGCGCGAGACGACCTTCGTCACCAGCAGCGACAGTGCCGTAAAGAACAGAAAGACGAGCGTAAGCTGCACGCTGAACACGAACATTACGCTCACAGCACCAACAACCGTGCCGATCGACACGAGCAGCTGCAGCAATCCGCGCTGCATGCTCTCGGACATCTTGTCCAGGTCGTTGGTCGCGCGGCTGACGACCTCGCCGGGACGATGCGCGTCAAAATAGGCGAGCGGTAGACGGTTGAGCTTTTGCGCGATGCGGTTGCGCAGGCGCAGATTGAGGCGTTCGGCCACGCTCGACATCAAAAAGCTCTGGAGCGCGTAGAACGAAGCGGCGGCCGTCCAAATCAAAAAGTAGATGAAGATAGTCCTGCCGCAGTTCTCCCAGGTGATGCTGAAGGTGGCGTTGTTGACAAACGCTACCTGAATGTGGCCCCACAGCTCATCGATCACGCGGGCGCTATATGCCGGCGCGGCAGTGTTAAAGATGACATAGAACACAATGCTCGCGAACACGATATAGAAGCGCCAATGGTCGCCGGCAGCCTCACTCCACAGGCGGCGCACCGTCGCCCAGGTATCCCGAGGCGTCTCGTCCTCGTCTTCGTCGTCCACGTCGCGCATACGCTCTGCCTTGGCGCGGGCGCGCTCGTCCTCGGCACGTTCGTTTTCCTCGTAGAGCGCTTGGCGGCGAGCCTCGCGCTCGGCTGCAGCCTTGGCGGCGTCATCCAGCTCGGTCGACGCGGCAGCCGTTTCCTCGACCAGTCCCGCGGCAGCAGCGTCATCAACGCCGCCCTGCTTCTTGAGCTCCTCGGTCATGCTACTCACCTCCCTTCATCTGCGATTCCGCGATGGCGCGGTACACCTCGCAAGTTTCCATAAGCTCGCCATGCGTGCCCAAGCCCACAACCTCGCCATCCTTGAGCACGACAATCTGGTCGGCGTGCAGAATCGTCGAGATGCGCTGCGCGATGATGAGCACCGCGGCATCGCGCGTCTCGTCTTGCAATGCATGGCGCAGGGCCGCATCGGTCTTAAAGTCCAGGGCCGAAAAACTGTCATCGAAGATGTACAGATCGGCCTGCTTCATGAGCGCGCGAGCAATGGCCAGACGTTGGCGCTGGCCGCCCGAAAAGTTCGTGCCGCCCTGCGCCACCGGGGTATCGAGCCCCTGCGGCTGATCGAGCACAAAGGTGCTCTGGGCAACCTGCAGCGCATGAAGCATGTCCGCCTCGGTCGCGTCCTCGTTGCCAAAGCGCAGATTGCTTGCCACGGTGCCCGAGAACAGCCACGCCTTCTGCGGCACATAGGCGATGTGTCCACGGATCTCATCTTGCGAAAGCTCGCGCAGATCGACGCCGTCCAGGCGAATGGCGCCCTTGGTGGCATCGTGGAAGCGCAGCAGAAGCTTTGCCACCGTCGACTTACCCGAACCGGTCGAGCCAACGATCGCAGTCGTCTGACCGCGACGGCAGGCAAAGCTCAGGTCGCACAGCGTGTCCTCGTCGGCGTCGTCAAAGCGAAACGACATATGATCGAACACGGCGACCGCATCGGCCCCGTCCTTTGAGTCGGACGCGGCCGCATCAAGCGTGCGCTCGCCATCGACGATGCTCGGCTCAATCTCCAACACCTGCTGCGCACGGTTCAGGCACGCGGCAGCACGCGGAAGCGTCAGCACCACCATCTGGGCCATCATCACAAAGAACAGGATCAGAATTGCATACTCCAGCACCGCCGAGATACTCGCAATCTGCATGGCGTGGGCGCCTACGCGGTTGCCGCCCACCCACAGCACCGCCACCTCGGCGATGTTCATCAAAAAGAAGCTTGAGCTGTCGAGGCCCACAAACAGGTGGTTGACTTTGATGGCGTTGGCGGCGTAGTCGCTAAACACCTCGTCCAGGCGCCGCTCCTCGTGGCGTTCCTTGTTAAACGCACGGATGACGCGCACGCCCACGATGTTTTCGCGCAGCACCACGTTCATGCGGTCGATAAAGCTCTGCAAGCGCATAAAGATCGGAGCCGCGTTGGCAACCGTAAAGACCGCCGCCACCAGCACAATCGCAACGACTACGCCCAGAAGCGTGCCCATGGCAGGATCGATAAACCAGGCGAAGATGATGCCCGCCACAGCCAAAAACGGCACGGGCAGCACCAGCTGAATCGTCTGCAGAATCGCCTGCTGAATCACGTTGATGTCGTTGAGCGAGCGGGTGATCATCGATCCGGTGCCAAAGCGCTCAAAATCGCTGGCCGCGAGCTCGAGCGATTTGTCGTACACGGCATTGCGGATATCGCAAGCCACGTTGGCGGCCAGGCGCGCCGAAAGATAGCAGCCCAGCACCGTGCCGCCGCTAGCCATGCTGGTCGCGATAAACATGTATAGGCCGTTGCGTAAAATGTAGTCGACATCGCCCGTGGTAATACCGGTGTTGACCATGTTCGCCAGCATCGTGGGAACCAACAGCGTACCGACGTTATCCACCAGCAGCACCAGCAGCGTCACTGCGACAAGCCCTCGATATGGCTTTAGAAACCTCATTAACAGTCGCACGACTCCCCCTCACCTTGATTCTCGGCTTGGCTCTCGGCAGCGATATGCTGCTTAAAGGCATCGCACTCATCGCCCAGCACCTGAGAGAATTTGCCGATCAAGCGCATAATCTCGCGCTGCTCACATGGCTCAAGCGCGCCAAAGGCTCGCTGCTCGGCCTTGAGTGCCGGCAGCGCATAACGCTCGGCAAATCGCCTGCCCTCTTCGGTCAGGCTCACAACCTTGTTCTTACGACTGCCTTCGGCAAACTCCAACGTTGCGAAGCCCCGCGCCGTCAAGGTTTTAATTGCCGAGTTGATAGTCCGCTTGCTGTAGAACCATTCGCTTGTCAGACGGCTTACGGCAATACTGCCGCCCGCCGTACTGGTGTCGACGAGCATCCAATAGGCGCAGTCCGAAAGGCCGCAGGCGCGAGAACTCCGAATAGATATGGTCGAGTCCATTGAGCAACCGATCGAAGTCGACCAGCGTAACCGCACTATTCATCTATCCCACCATTCAATTGTCCGATTTTTGACCAATTATGTGTCTCTAGATTAGTCCGAGTTTTGACTATCGTCAACAGGCTCTCCGCAAATGCGTGCATTTTTATGGCCTATCGGCAGAAAAAGACCGCCGGCGCGGGGGCGGCGCCAGCGGTCACGTGAAAATCGAGTTTTATTGCCTGTTAAGCGGCGACGGCCTCATAGACCGTAGCGCCCGAGAAGCTGTCATGCAGGCTCTTGCCGGCAATCCACGGCAGCTCGACGACCTCGCAGACCGTGTTGACCAGCTCGGAGCAGTCAGTAAAGTGGCCCTTGTCGTTGAGGGCCTCGCAATCCTGAACACGCCAATAGCCATCGGTGTGCGTGATGTAGTACTCGTGATCATTGATCGACACGAAAGCGCGCGTCTTGGAACGCAGCAGCTTCAGAAATCCTTCGAAATCGGTCTCGACGACATCTCCAGCCTGGAACATGATGTTACCTCCTGGCCCGGCGCCACCACGGCGCATTGATAAACGTTGGTACTCCTTTAGTAAAACCTTTATCAGAGGTTATGCGTTCGTCATTTAGGCAAGTGGTAAAAAACCGCAGGGTAGACGGGATAAAACGTTTAACCATCCCATTTGTTTGTCACATTCTGAAGGTACTTTTATGCAAACCTACTCTCCCAATTGGAATCTATCCTTTTGGCCGGGCAATTGACCGTCTATCGTTTAAGCCCGACGGGTATGAACGGGGCATCTGCAACGCCACCGCAAGGAGACACCATGGAGACTATCGAAGCACTCATTCACCGCCGCAGCTGCCGCAAATACAGCGATCGTCCCGTCGAGGCCGAAAAGCTTGCACGTATTATCGAAGCCGGCCAATATGCACCGAGCGGCATGGGCCGCCAGCCGGTGACGTTTGTCGCCGTCACCGACCCCGCGACCGTCGAACGTCTCTCACAGCTCAACGCCCAGGTCATGGGCAGCAACAGCGACCCCTTCTATGGCGCCAATACCGTTGTGGTGGTGCTGGTTGACCGCAGCGTGCCCACACATCTGGAAGACGGCTCGCTCGCCATGGGCAACTTGCTCAACGCAGCCTATGCACTGGGTGTCGATTCGTGCTGGATTCACCGCGCGCATGAGGTCTTTGATTCGCCCGAGGGCCTGGAGCTGCTGACCAGCTGGGGCCTGCCCGCCGACGGCAGCCTGCGCGGTGTCGGTAACTGCATTCTGGGCTACGCCGAGGACACGCTACCCGAGCCCAAACCCCGCCGCGACAACATCATCTACGTGAGGTAACCCAGGAGCGTCAGCGGGGTGGCTAATTTAGGACGGGGCTATTTTAGCTACCCCACTCGCAACTTATCCCGCCGATGGAGTTGTTGTCGTTTCGTTCGTCTGGGCCGTTTCGGCGTCGTCGCCTTGCTTGTCTTCGTCCTTTTGCGCATCGGCGATGGTGGAGGCCGCCGCAACGATACCGCGCTGGGGCGCGACGCCCGTCTGGGTCTGAGCGCCCTCGACAACTTCTGTGCCTGCATGCGCGAGCTCGGGCGATTTAAACATTGCGTCCAAGTTGGCGCCACCGCCGGCGTAGCCAAGCGCAGCGAGTGCGACGACGATCACTGCAACGACGGCCACGATCGGAACATAACGATGCCAACCAGCCGGATTGAGTCCGCTGCGGCGAGCCGCCCCGCGGCTGATGTAACCGAGCGTTCCGTCGTGCTTGAGCTTTGAGCCCACCACGCGTCTGCGGCCCCACAACGAGGACTCTGCCTGCATGGCCAAGCGGGCGCTTGCCGAAGGATAGCCATATTTAGTGCGCTTGAACGAGCCATCAAACCCCGAGGCGTGTTTACCCCACGTCACCGATGTTGTGCGTCGGTTGACCGGCGCGGCACTCCGCCTTCTGCGGCTCGGTTTTGAAGTCTCAGCCATATGCCCTCGCACGCCGTAACCAAATCGAAACAATAACGCTTTGGACTGTAGCACACGCGTCGCGCGCGGTCACGGGCGCCTCGCTCAACGGTCATCGTCCTTCAGCAAGCGCCACAGCGTTGTACGGCTTATGCCCAGCACCTCCGCCGCACGGGTTCGGTTGCCGTGGAGATGGTCTACAACCAGATGCGCGATATCTCGCTCGGTATCGGCCAGCGGTCGCAGGATATACAGGTCGCTTTCGAGCGTCGGGGCACCAAAGGTTGCGGTCTTAATCACGTCCTCTTGGGCGAGCACTTCCTCCGCCACAGCGCGGTCCACCGTGCCCGCCCCCACCAAAATATACAGTCGTTCCGAGACCTCGCGGAGCTGCAGATAATTGCGCGGCCAGCGGTAAGCATCGAGCGTCTTCGTCGCCGCGGCAGACAGCGTGGGCGCTGCCGTCCCAAATGCATCAGCGAGATATTCCAAATAGCGCGCAACCTTCGTCGACGCGGCTCCCTGCTCGGCGATTGCCGGCGCCACGCTCACCGCACAGGCGAAGCGCTCGGTCACAAAGGCGGCTTGATCACTTTCGCCGCCGCCCGGCATGTCATTCGCTGTCAGCACCACATGGCAGCGCGTCGCCAACGCGGTGTCGGTCATCGTGGAGACCAGCTCGCGGAGGCGCTGGGGGACAACCGCGTTCCAGCCCTCAATGCAAAGGGTCAGCCCCGTTTGGAACAACGGCGATTCGGCGCTTTTGAGCACATGGCGCCAACCGCGCTCGGTGAGCTCATCGAGCGCAACGGAAACAAAGGGCTGATCGGCAAAAGGACCGTCCAGATAGAGGCACTTGGCGATCTCGACCTGACCCGCTCCCAGCTCGCCCTCGAGCATAAGGGGCACACCGCGCGCGTAGCTCTCGGCAACCGGCGCAGCCACCGAGGCCGCCCCCTCAACGATGCCGTACGCGCTCGATTCGTAGCGGGCCTCAACTTCGTCGGCGTTGAGCCATTCGATGCCCGCATGCGCCGCGGCACCGCGCACCTCGCGGACCACGACGACCCAAAGGCCCCCGCCCTCTTTGTCGGTGGGGCGAACGGTCAGGCTCAGGCGCGTACCCGCACGCCCCATAACCAGACGCGCGCCGTCTCCTATACGGTCGAGGCGCTCAGCGACAAAAGCCGCCACATCCCGCTCAAGCGCCGCGTCATTCATGGTCGAGATCGCGACGCCCCCACGCGCATCGATTGCCAATGCCGAGGCCCCGGCAGCAGCCAGGGCCTCGGTCAAGATGTTCAGCTTGGCATCGCTATCCATGATTTGCCCCTGTCCGCAGCGACGTGCAACCGCCGACGGTCGCACGACCGAGTGTTTCAAAATTGAACGATATTGCTCACCAAACACTATAGGGCAGAAAGCGCCGTCCTGCGAGTATAGGTGTTGCCCCGCATCGCCATCCTGGCGGGGCGATAAGAGCTCTTCGGGACTTATAAACCTGCGGACAAGCCATACCCGCAAGAGCTCCTATCGCTCCACCGTGAGAATGCGCTCACCAGCACGCAGCACGCAAACAAGCTACTTCTCTACCAGATTCCCAGTACGTGTTGCATTCCCAAACTCATGCACGCAATGCCAATCCAGCAGCAAAAGCCCAATGCGATGGGCTTGCCGCCCTTTTTGACCAGCTCGACGATATCGGTATTAAAGCCAATAGCCGCCATGGCCATCACAATAAAGAATTTCGACAGCTCCTTGATGGGCGCCGTAAAGGACGCGGGAAGCTGGAGCACCGTAGTGATCACGCTCGCCAGCACAAAGAACAGCACAAACATGGGAAACGCGCGTTTAAGCGAGAACGTGCTCTTAGCGTCGCCGCCGGCCTTGCGTGCCAGATGCATCTGCCAGCATGCGAGAACCAACGTGATGGGAATAATGGCCAGCGTCCTGGTGAGCTTGACCACTGTGGCGCTCTCGAGCACATTGGCGCCGGGATGCATGCTGTCCCAGGCGCTCGCCGCAGCCGTTACGGACGAGGTATCGTTGATGGCAGTGCCGGCAAACAGGCCAAAGCCCTCGTTGGTCAACCCGAGCATGCCGCCGAGCGTCGGAAACACGAGCGCCGCGATAACGTTAAACAGGAAGATGACCGAAATAGCCTGGGCAATCTCGCGATCGTCGGCATCGATGACGGGTGCGGTCGCAGCGATGGCAGAACCGCCGCAAATCGACGAACCCACACCCACAAGCGTCGCGATCTTGCCCGGCACGTTCATGACGTGGCAGAGCACAAAGGCGATGACAAGCGAGGTCGAGATCGTCGCCACAATAATCGGCAGCGACTGGGCGCCCTTGGACAAAATCTGGGAGAGGTTCATGCCAAAGCCAAGCAGGATAACCGCGTACTGCAAGACTTTTTTGGACGTATAGGTGACGCCAGCGGCGAGCTGTTCGCGACGATTCTTGGGAAAGACGAGCGCCAGGACCATGCCAAAGAGGATGGCAAATACCGGACCGCCGACCACCTCAATTTGTTTGCCGAGCAACGTCGCGGGAATGGCGATGATCAGGCAGAACAAGACGCCTTTCCAGCGCTCGCGTACGATGTTTGCCAGTTGCATATGGGATTCCTTCTTTCTATTTCACGTTTGCGACGGCTTATGATACGGCAACATTGAGCGCAGCCTTGCGCAAACACAGACTAAGGTGCCGCAATAGTTCTCAGGCAAGAGCCGAATTACCCACCGCGGAGAGCTGATTCGCGGCATAATTAACAACTGACATATGAGTTTGATAGAACAGTTGCGAGGCGCTATGGAAGAATCGATGCACGTCGGCGAGCAGGAAACGAGCCTACAGGACCAGTCCTACCACACCATTCGACGCAAAATCGTCTACCTGGACTACAAGCCGGGCGAAAAGCTGGGCGTCAAGCAGCTTTGCGATGACCTGGACATGGGTCGCACGCCCGTGCGCGAGGCACTGGTGCGTCTGGCGCAAGAGGGCCTGGTGCGCACCGTGCCCCAAAGCGGCACCTACGTCTCACCCATCAACCTCACCCTTGCCGAGAGTGCCTGTTACATCCGCGAACATCTGGAAAAGCAGGTGATCGTGGAATGCTGTGCACGCGCCACGTCGGCCGGCATCGAGCAGCTCGACCGCGCCATCGCGCTGCAGGAAAAGGCCATGGCCGAAGAGGATCGCATCGGCTTCTTTTTGAGCGACAACCTCATGCATCACATGATTTTTAGCATCGCATGTCGCAGCACCGTGTGGTCGTGGCTCGAAGAGACCAATGCCGACCTGGAGCGCTTCCGCTGGCTGCGCGCCGCCACGCAGGTTCTCGACAATCAGGACATCGTGAACGAGCACAAGCAGATTCGCCGCGCTATCGCCGGTCGCGACCCCATCGAAGCGAGCTTTTTGGTCAGCAAGCACCTGCACATGATGTTCCGCAATCAAACCGAGGTTCTGGACCAGTTCCCCGAGTACTTCGAGACCAGCAAGCTCCGCTAACCTGCCAAATAGGGACAGGTTCATTTGGCAGGTTTTATCCGGGCAAATGCAACAAGACCCGGCTCCGCTGCAACGGAGCCGGGCCTTAGTTGTTAGGATGACGGAACTCGTTTACTCGACAGTAACGCTTTTCGCCAGGTTTCGGGGCTGGTCGACGTCGCAGCCGCGCAGGATGGCGACCTCGCGTGCGAGCAGCTGCAGAGGAACGCTCGCCGTGATGGGGCTGAACACGTCGCGGACTGCCGGCACGCGGATGATGCAGTCGGCGATCTTGTTGATCTCCTCGTCGCCCTCGGTGGCAACGACGATGACCTTGGCACCGCGCGCCTTGCACTCCATAAGGTTCGACACGGTCTTGTCGTAGGTGGCACTCTTGGTGGCCACAGCGATGACAGGGAAGCCCGGGTCGATCAGGGCAATGGGGCCGTGCTTCATCTCACCGGCGGCGTAGGCCTCGGCGTGCAGGTAGCTGACCTCCTTGAGCTTGAGCGCACCTTCGTAGGAAATAGCGGCGCCCATGCCGCGACCCACGAACAGTGCGGACTGCGCGTCCTTGCACAGCAGGGCGGCCTCATGCACGGCCTCGGTTTGGGTATCCAAAATCCACTGGATCTGCTCGGCCGTATCGGAAAGCTCGCGGAACAGCATGCGCGCCTGCTTGGTGGTCAAGCGGTACTTGACCTGCGCCAGCAGCAGGGCCAAAAGCGTAAGGCTCACAACCTGGCCGATAAAGCTCTTGGTCGAGGCGACCGCAATCTCCTTGTTGGCCTTGGTGTAGATGACGCCGTCGCTCTCACGCGCCACGGGGCTGCCCACCACATTGGTGATGCCGAAGACCTTGGCACCCTTGATGCGCGCGTCGCGAATGGCGGCAAGGGTATCGGCCGTCTCGCCCGACTGGGACACGGCAACGACAAGCGTCGTCGGCGTAATGATGGGATTGCGATAACGGAACTCGCTGGCTGCCTCAACCTCGGTGGGGATGCGAGCCCAGCCCTCAATGAGATTCTTAGCAATGAGGCCAGCGTGATAGCTGGTTCCGCAAGCGATCACGTAGACGCGGTCGATGTCGTTGAGCTCCTCGAGTGAAAGGCCCAGCTCGTCGATGTCGAGCTCGCCGGCCGGCGTCATGCGACCGACCAGCGTGTCGCGCACGACGCGCGGCTGCTCGTGGATTTCCTTGAGCATAAAGTCGGGATAACCGCCCTTTTCTGCCATGTCCAGGTCCCAGTCGATGTGGGTGACCTTGGGCTCGATAACGTTGCCGGCCTCGTCGGTGTACTCGACGCCTGCGGGCGTGAGCTTGGCAAACTGACCGTCCTCGAGCACCACGACATCGCGGGTGGCGTCGATGAGCGCGATGACATCGGAAGCAACATAGGAGCCGGTTTCGCCCACGCCGACTACGATCGGGGAATCCTTGCGGGCCACGGCGATCACGCCGGGCTCGTCAGCGCACACGGCGGCCAGACCATAGGCACCGACCACGTGGGTGCAAGCCTCGCGCACGGAGGCCATCAGGTCGTGCGTCTCGGCATAAGCCTCTTCGATCAGATGCGCGAAGACCTCGGTATCGGTCTCGCTCTTAAAGTGGTGGCCGCGGCCCTCCAGCTCTTCGCGCAGCTCGGCGAAGTTCTCGATGATGCCGTTGTGGACGATGGCGATACGACCGTCGCAGCTGGTGTGGGGGTGAGCGTTAACGACGGAGGGCTTGCCGTGGGTGGCCCAACGGGTGTGGCCGATACCGCAGGTAGCGTCGCTGTCGATGTTGGAAAGCTCGCTCTCCAGGCCCGCGACCTTGCCCACGCGGCGGATGACGTCGAGGTGCGCCGCGGCGCCCTCGCCCACCTCGAGCGCGACGCCCGAGGAGTCATAGCCGCGATACTCCATACGCTTGAGGCCCGTGACCAGGATGTTCTTTGCAATATCAGAGCCGGTGTAGCCGACGATTCCGCACATAAGATAAATCCCTTCGTTCGCGTGACTGCAAGACGTCCACGCACAAGGGGCGCTGAGACGTACAACGTTCGAGTATTGTACTCACGCAAACGCAAGCTGATATACTAGAAGTGGTATCTCAACTTAGATACCACCCGATGCACACACGTTCAGCCGGTCCAAACCACCACAAAGGTACCTGTCTCCTTCGTGATGGTCGCGCTGGCAACGGCGTTTCCCCAGATAAACCTGCCAAAATAAACCTGTCCCTTTTTGGTAGGTTTGGGATGCTACAATCTGGCTTGTACTTGAAACGCATCAAAGGGGCCGCTATGGCAAAGGTAAAAATCAGCGACGTCGCGCGCGAGGCCGGGGTTTCGTTGGGCACGGTTTCCAACGCGCTCAACCACCCCGAAAAGCTACGCCCCGAGACCCTCAAGCTCATCAACGAGACCATCAATCGCCTTGGCTACCTGCCCAACCAAAGCGCCCGTCAGCTCGCAGGCGGCGCCACCAAGTCCTTTGGCCTGGTGCTCCCCCGTCTCGATCACGGCTTTTCGCTCCAAATCGCCAGCGGCGCCCACAACGAGGCCCGCAAGCACGGCTACGACTTGCTCATCGCCAACGCCGATAACGACGATATTCTCGAGGACCATTACCTGCGCTACTTTATGGGCACCCAGATGTCCGGCGTCATGGTTCAGCCCATGGCATCCCCCGACTGGCACCCCGCCATGACCAAGATGCCCGTGCCGATCGTCCATCTGGACATCCATTGCTCCGAGCCCGGCTACTACGTAGCGGCCGACAACGAGGCCCAGGGTCGCATCATTGCCGAACTTGCCATCGCCCGCGGCGCGCACCATATTGTCGTCGTCGGCCGAGCAGCATTTATGCAACTCACCCTGCGCGTCCTTGGCATTCATAAGGCGCTCGCCCTACATCCCGATATCAAAATTGAAGTCATTGACGCCGGAGAGTGGAATACCGCAGCCGACGGCTACAGTATTGGTGCTCAGATTGCCGGGCGCCCTGCCGACGAACGCCCCGATTTTGTCGTCGGCCTGACCGACGTGCTGGCTTCGGGCGTTATCTCGGCACTGGTCGACAAGGGCATCTCTGTCCCCGAGCAGGTTCGCGTGGCCGGATGCGACGGCAACCCGCTCGCTTGGAGCGGATCGGTCCCGCTCACTACGGTAGCGCCCCCGGGCTACGAGATTGGCCGCAAGGGCGTTCAATTGCTCATGGAGCAAATCGAGAACAAGGTCCCGACAAAGACCAAGCACGTCCACATCGGCTCTGCCGCGCGCACCGTCACCGCGGTCACGGCCATCGAGGACATCAACCGCCAAGAACTCGTGCGGCCGTTCCTGCTGGAACGCGCCAGCACCCAGGCAAGCAGCCAGACCGACGCCACGGCCATCAACCTCGGTGCGTATCTATAGCACGCCCGCAAGTATGCTAAGTCGCCGCTCAAGCAAAAGGGGCCCGACCATTGCCGGACCCCCTTTGCTTGAGCGCAAACGTGGGCAATTGCCCGTTTTAACACCGCAATTGTCTAGCGTGCGGCCTTGACTGCCGCCGCCAGGTCGAACAACGTATCGAGCACGGCCTCGCAGCCATCCACCACGTCCTGCGGCAGCGGCACAATATCGGGGACGGCAAAGACGTGGCAGCCGGCCGTGATGCCCGAGACGCAACCATTGCGCGAATCCTCGACCACGGCGCACTCCTCGGGGGCAAAGCCCGCACGCTCGCAGGCGAGCAGATACATCTCGGGGTCGGGCTTGCCGTGCACGACGTCCTCGCCACACGTTACCGTTTCAAACTTGTCAAAAAGACCGACTATCTTAAGGTTGCGCTCGGCCGTAACGAGGCGCGACGACGTCGCTAGACCCACGTGATAGCCCGCAGCCAGCAGCTCGTCTAGGCACTCGGCGGCACCGGCCTTAAGTTCCAGTTCGGTCTTGACCATCTCGTCGCGAATCTCCTTGTGGCGACGATAGATCGCCTCGGTGGTTTCGTGGCTGCCATAATGCTTATCGAGGATGTCCATAACATCGGGCAGCGTGCGGCCGATAAACTGATGGATCAGCGCTTCATCAATCGCGAGCCCCAGCTCAGCGGCGCCTGCCTTCCAGGCCTTAATCCCCAAACGCTCGGTATCGACCAGCGTTCCATCCATGTCAAAAATAACAGCCTTGATCATATCGGTCCCCCATCGACTCTCGCTGTCGCGTTGCTGCAACTCTACCGCATTTGGCAACTTGTATATAACGTATATACCATATTGCACTTTCGTTACACAGATAGAAGTCTTATGGCAAGTAACGCATTAGGATTATAGTTTTTGATCGAGTACTCAACGATAAGGATCGTTTCATGAATTTAGACACCACGGCACCCGCAGAGGAGCTTCAAGACAAGCTATCGGCGCTCGAACAGCTGCTTTTGGCATACGGGCGCGTGGCTATCGGGTTTTCCGGCGGCGTTGACAGCAGCTTTTTGGCCGCCGTATGCGCCCGCATCATGCCTACCAATACCCTCCTCGTCCATCTCACCACGCCGCTCATCGGCACGCCCGAGCAGGCTTCGTTTGAACAGTCCGTTGATGGGCAGGCCAATGAGGGGCCGCATTTTAAGCTCCCCGTGCTCAATCTTTCGGTGGATCAGTTGCAGCTCCCCCAAGTAGCCTGCAACGATGCCAATCGCTGCTACCACTGCAAGCACGCCGGCTTTACCGCCATCGTCAACCACGCCAAGTCGCTCGGCTTTCCCACCGTCATCGACGGCAGCAATGCGAGCGATCGCGGTGACTACCGCCCTGGCATGCGAGCGGCAGAAGAGCTCGGCGTACGCTCCCCTCTCATGGAGGTCGGCTTTACCAAGGACGAAGAGCGCGAACTACTACGCGCATGGGGCTATCCCGTTTGGAACCTGCCGGCGGGAGCATGTCTTGCCACCCGCGTCCCCACGGGCGAGAAGCTTACGCGCGAGAAGGTCGATTTAATCCGCGCCTGCGAGGATTACCTGCACGATCTTGACCTGGCACAGGTACGCGCGCGCTTGATCGGCGGCTGCATGCATATCGAGGCCGCACCCGCAGATGTCGCCAAGATTGCTGCCCTCGGTGGCAACGCCGTCGATGCCGAAGGCAAGACCCCGCTGCCCGCCGTTATCGAGTCCGCGCTGCGCGAGCTGGGCTGCGACCATATCTCCCCCGAGGTCACCCCCTACATTCACGGTGCCATGAATCAGTAACCTGCCAATAAGGGACAGGTTTATTTTGGCAGGTTTTATCTGGGGAAATATCGCGAGACAATCGCCCCTCCAGCACCCATCTGGCCTCGAGAGACACTAGAGAGGCGACCCGGCTGCATCTACTTCTTCCGATATCGGCGGTTGCGGCTCGTCGATGAACCCATTACTTCGATGAGCCCTTTATCCGCCATTTTTGGCAGATGGTAGCGGACGGACGAATTGTGGCATTCCGTCTCTCTAAAACAAGGCGCTTATCTCTCTAACTTTAGAGAGATAAGCGCCTTGTTTTAGAGAGGCATTAAGAGAGATGTATCGAATTCACTGTTAGATTGCCCAATGTTATCTCTTTAACTAGCTTTCTCTTTAGAGAGACATTTAGAGAGACGAGCGCAATCTCTCTAATCAAGGGCTCCACTCTTTAAGGTGCACACTTCCTAACCGTGCCCTAAGTTGCGGTGAAATAACTCACGATTAGCCTGCCAAAAAGGGACAGGTTTATTTTGGCAGGTTTTATCTGGGGAAACGCAAATAGGGCCGTGACACCCATACGGCGTCGCGGCCCTTTTCCTTGGAGAAGGATCAATTGATTGAACGGGATGACCGTTCTAGTCTTCGAGTCCGCTATTGATGAGCTCCGCAATCTCAACGGGATCGGTGCTCGCACGCACTTTGTCACGGAAGCCGGCGTCCATCAGCATCACGGCAGCCTTGGAGAGCAGACGCAGGTGCGTGGTTCCAGCCTCGCCGGCGGGCACGTACAGCGCGAGCGCAACATCGACGGGCACCCCATCGAAGCTCGGCCATTCAACGGGCTCGACCAGCTTAAGCACGGCCACACCCGGCGTATGGATCGCATCGCTCTTGGCATGCGGAACGGCAAAACCGGCGACAAGCCCGGTCTCGGCCTCGTTCTCGCGAGCAATAAAGGCAGCCTCTACGGCAGATGCGTCATCGGCAAAGCCGAGCTCGATTGCCTGCTCGGACAAATAATGCAGGGCGTCCTCGCGCGAGGCGGCGGTATACCCTATCGTCACTTGGTTGGCAGATACAAATCCCATGAAAACCTTCCTTACAACACAGACCTGACCGCAGCTTCGATACCGTCGGCGTCCAAACCGTACTTGTGCAGCAAATCGACCGCAGGGCCGGACTCGCCATACACATCGCGCACGCCGACGCGTCGCATCGGCACCGGATACTGCTCCGCGAGCACCGAGGCCACAGCCTCGCCAAGACCACCGATAATCGAATGCTCCTCGGCGGTGACCACGCGACCAGTCTTCTTGGCGCTGGCAACCACCAGGCGCTCATCGAGCGGCTTGATCGTGTGCATGTTGATGACCTCGG